>NZ_JBHWZH010000084.1:0-26963 GCF_042728285.1 Streptomyces sp. NPDC060194
GCGCAAGCGCTGGCGGCGGGGTTCTTTGTGTGCGCCAGAGGCGGGGTGGGGGTCAACCCGTGAGCCAGGTGCGGCGGTTGCGGGCGTGGGTGTGGAGGTGGGTGATTTCTGGGGGTTTGAGGGGGGTGGAGGTGGTGGGGAGGGCGGGGAGGGAGGTCGCGGGGAGGACGGTGATGTCGTCGGAAGGGGCGCCGAGGAGGGCGGCGGGGGCGATCAGGACGAGGACGGGGTGGGCGTCGCAGGAGAGGGTGCGCGAGGCGAGGGCGGCCTGTGCGCGGAGGGTGCGGAGGACCGGGGCGGGTGCGCGGCGGCCGAGGGCGAGGTGGTCGCCGGAGAGGTGGACGCGCCGGCCGCGGGCCCGGACGGCGAGGAGGACGTGGACGCCGCGGGGGCCGATGAGCAGGTGGTGGAGGGTGGGGCCGTACTCCGGCGGACGGGAGGCCGACGGCGGGGAGGACGACAACAGCGGAGTGGCCGGTGGCGGGGAGGACGGCCTCGGCGGAGTGGCCGGTGGCGGGGAGTTCAGCCACGGCGGAGTGGCCGGTGGCGGTGGGGGGCCCGGCCACGGCCGCGGTGGGGAGGGTGGCAGGGGGATGGAGTGGAGGGCGCGGTGGCCGGTGCGTTCCAGGGCGTCGAGGGCCGCGCCGACGGCCGTCTGCGCGGCGAGGTCGTCGCGGCGGGGGTCGGCCCGGCGGCGGGGCGGGTAGCGGTCGAGGGAGTGGAGGAGGGCCTCGCCGGGGCGGTTGGGGGCGAGGTCGTCGTCCGGGTGGAGGGTCAGGCGGGCCAGGTCCGCCGCGGTGGGCACGGGCGGCGGGCCGACGGTGACGGGTCCGGTGAGGAACGGGGCGAGCGCGCGGAGCGCGGCCTCCTGATGGGGGCGGCTGAGCACGAGGACGCGGGCCGCCGCCCGGTCGTACCAGGCGACGTCGCGCCCGTCGGGCAGGCTGACCTGCAGGCGGTCCCCGCGCTGCCCCGCCGAGGTCACCCT
Organism: Streptomyces sp. NPDC060194; assembly: GCF_042728285.1. Lineage (NCBI taxonomy): Bacteria > Bacillati > Actinomycetota > Actinomycetes > Kitasatosporales > Streptomycetaceae > Streptomyces > Streptomyces sp. NPDC060194. Next base: position 989 of record NZ_JBHWZH010000084.1, read on the forward strand.
CAGTGCCGTCATCGGTCCGGCCATCACCATCACCTCAGCTCCATGGGAGCAGGGTCGCGGCGGCAGGGCAATAAGTCGGCCTCATGAAAAGGCAGTTGGGAGGGCAGGAGACGATTGTCAGTGGGGCGTGGCATGCTCGGTCGTACGAGGTCACGGAACGTGACGGACGAGGGGCGGTTCAAGTGATCATCTTCGGCACCAAGGCGTACCTCCACACGCTGGCGATGCTGACGCTGCTGTGCGGCGTCTGCGGCAACCCGGCGGCGCACCCGCTGACCAAGCGGGTCACGAAGTTCACGCTGTTCTTCGTCCCGCTCTTCCCGGTCTCCACGCGCTACCGCACGCAGTGCACGTTCTGCGGGGCGGAGCGCAAGCTCGACGCGGCGGAGGCCGAGCGGCTGCTGGCCACCGGGGGCATAGGCGGGGGCGGCGCGGCCGGCTCCCCCGCACCCGCGCCGCGGCAGTCGCACCAGGACTGAGGGGGGCCGGGAAGTCGCCGACGGAGCGCGCGACCGCCGGCCCGTGCGACGGATCCCGGTAGAACTCCGCCGCGATCGAACGCTCGGCACCGTGGCCCGACCGGCGCGGGCGCCGCCCGGCGCGCAGCCGGATCCCGTGCGGCATGGCCGGTCATGTCCGGGCTCCGAGCGGCGCGACCGGAGGCCCCGGCACCCCGCCCCGACGGACGCCCCGGACCCGCACGGGGGCCGACCACTGGAACACCGTGACATAAGCGGACATTCGCGACACTTCATCGCTACTGTGCCGCCATGACCGCAACGACCGAGGACGCCCTTCCGCCAGGCCTCCGGCTGCCCCGGCGCCGCGGCGTCGAGCTCGCCCTGATCGTCGGCGCGGTCCTCATCTCCGTCCTCGGCTACATGAGCGCCGGCCTCGGCAGGAACGGCGAGGTCCCGTCCAACGCGTTCGGCTACGGCGCCGGCCTCGGCGCCCTCGCCCTGCTCGCCCACCTCGCGGTCCGGCTGCGCGCCCCGTACGCCGACCCGCTGCTGCTGCCGATCGCCGTGCTGCTCAACGGGATCGGCCTGGTCCTGATCTACCGGCTCGACCTTGAGACGCTGCCGGAGGAGGCCGCGCCGACGCAGCTGGTCTGGTCGACGATCGGGGTCGCCCTGTTCATCGCGGTGGTCTTCTTCCTCCGCGACCACCGGGTGCTGCAGCGGTACGCGTACCTGTTCGCCGCGGCCGCCCTCGTGTTCATGATCCTGCCGATCTTCTTCCCGGCGGTGAACGGCGCCAAGATCTGGATCCAGATCGGCGGGATGTCCCTCCAGCCCGGCGAGTTCGCGAAGATCGCCTTCGCGATCTTCTTCGCCGCGTACCTGGCCGCGAACCGCAACGCGCTGGCGTACACCGGGCGGCGGATCTGGCGGTTCCAGCTGCCGACGATGCGGGTGTTCGCCCCGGTCCTCGCCGTCTGGCTGCTGAGCGTGGGCGTGCTGGTGGTGGAGACCGACCTCGGCACCTCGCTGCTCTTCTTCAGCCTGTTCGTGATCCTGCTCTACGTCGCCACCGGCCGCGCGTCGTGGATCGCGATCGGGCTGCTGCTCACCGCGGTCGGGGCGGCACTCGTCGCCTCGGTGGAGCCGCACATCCAGAGCCGGGTCGAGGACTGGCTGCACCCGTTCGCCTCGATCGAGGAGGGGCGGGGGGCGAGCCAGCTCGCGCAGTCCCTGTTCGCGTTCGGGGCGGGCCAGCTGCTCGGGACGGGCCTCGGGCAGGGGCACTCGATCCTGATCGGGTTCGCCGCGAAGTCCGACTTCATCCTGGCGACCGCCGGGGAGGAGCTCGGCCTGACCGGGCTGACCGCGATCTTCCTGCTCTACGCGCTGATCGTCGCCCGCGGGTACCGCACCGGGCTCGCCCTGCGCGACCCCTTCGGGCGGCTGCTCGCGATCGGGCTCGCCTCGATCGTCGGCATCCAGGTGTTCGTGATCGCGGGCGGGGTCATGGACCTGATCCCGTTGACCGGCATGGCCATGCCGTTCCTGGCGCAGGGCGGTTCGTCGCTGGTCACCAACTGGATCATCATCGCGCTGCTCATCCGGCTCAGCGACTCCGCGCGGCGGCCGGAGCCGGAGCACGTGGAGACGGGCGTGATCGCGGCGGTGCTCGCGCGGCGGCCGGAGGACGGGCCGGACGCACCGGGCGGACCCCAACGGCCGGACGGGCCCGGCCGGGAGCCCCGCCGCCGTACCGGCGAGGGAGAAGAGCTGTGATCCGCTACATCCGGCGCGCCGCCGCGTTCCTGCTGCTGCTCCTGGTCGCGCTGCTGGTCAACGCGTCCCGGATCCAGGTCCTGCAGACCGACTCCCTGGCCGACAACCCCGCGAACAAGCGGCAGACCATCCTGCGCTGGAGCCAGCCGCGCGGCGACATCCTGGTCGGCGACCGGCCCGTGACGGGCGCGGAGGACACCGGCGAGCGGTACCAGTGGGAGCGGACGTACACCGAGGGCCCGCTCTACGCGCCCGTCACCGGGTACGCGTCGCAGACGTACGGCACGACGCTCCTCGAGGCGGTCGAGGACGACGTGCTGGCGGGCACCGACCCCGACCTGTCCGCGTTCCCGGTCGGCAACGAGCTCACCCGCGCGCAGAACCCGGGCGGCGACGTCGCCACGACGATCGACGCGGCGGCGCAGCGGGCCGCGTTCCGGGGTCTCGGCTCGGCGCGGGGGGCGGTCGCGGCGATCGAGCCCGCGACGGGGAAGGTGCTCGCGCTGGCGTCGACGCCGTCCTACGACCCGGGCTCGTTCGCGGGGACCGACCGTGAGGCGCAGGCGAGTTGGGACGCGCTCATGGACGACCCCGACCAGCCGATGCTGAACCGGGCGCTGCGGCAGGTGTATCCGCCAGGGTCGACGTTCAAGGTGGTGACCGCGGCGGCGGCGCTGACGGAGGGCGTGGTGACGGACGCCGACGCGCCGACCGACTCGCCCGACCCGTACGTGCTGCCGGACACGACCAGCGTGCTGCGCAACGAGAACCCTGACAGCCGGTGCGAGGACGCGAGTCTGCGTTACGCGCTGCAGGTGTCGTGCAACACGGTCTTCGCGCGGCTCGGGGTGCGGGTGGGTCTCGGGGACATGGTGAAGGCGGCGGAGGGGTTCGGGTTCGACGACGCCGGGCTGACGGTCCCGGTGGGCGTCGCGCGGAGCAACTTCGACACGGACATGAACCGGCCGCAGCTCGCGCAGTCGTCGATCGGGCAGTTCAACACGACGGCGACGCCGTTGCAGATGGCGATGGTGGCGGCGGCGGTCGCCAACGACGGACGGGTCATGCGGCCGCGGCTGGTGGAGGAGACGCGGCGCAGTGACGGGTCGGTGCTGGGGCGGCCGGCGGACGAGACGTACCGGACGGCGATGTCGCCGGGGGTCGCGCAGACGCTCAAGTCGATGACGGAGTCGGTCGTCACCGACGGGACGGGGTCGGCGGCGGCGATCGAGGGGGTGACGGTCGGGGGCAAGACGGGGACGGCGCAGAACGGTGAGGACAACGAGGGCACGCCGTTCGCCTGGTTCATCGCCTGGGCGCAGTCGGAGGGGGCGGGGGCGCCCGAGGTCGCGGTCGCCGTCGTCATCGAGGACAGCGGGGCGGCGCGGGCGGAGGTCAGTGGAGGGGGGCTCGCGGCGCCGATCGCGCGCGAGGTGATGTCCGCGGTCCTCGCGCGCTGAGGGGGTCGGTCCTTCGGGCGCGGCCCGAACCCTGCTGTTGGCTGCGCCCCCGGACCCCCGCACCCGGCTTCGCCCCGTTGGATCGCCCCCCGACCACCCCTTCCCGCAGCGTCCATCAGCAGCTCCGCTGCGTGGCCCTCCGGGGGGCGAGGGGGCGTGCCGCCCCGCAAACCCCCCGCTCGCGGCTCCGCCGCGGATACCGGGCTCCGCCCGGTGGCCTCAAACGCCGGCCGGGCTGAATTTCTTGGGCCACCGCCCGCCCGGCCAGGCTGAGGCTTTCGGGCCCGCCTGCCGACACGGCTGACATTGTCGAGCCCACCCGCCGACGCCGCTGAGGCTGTCGAACCCACCCGCCGACGCCGCTGAGGTTGTCGGGCCCCCGCGGCACCGCGTCTAGAGCCTCTCGCCCTGGGCGATCGCGTCGGTCACCTCCGCCACCCGTTCCGCCTCCTCCCGGGCGAAGCGTTCGCGGTCGAGGGCCTCCGCGATCTCCTCGTCCTGGGTCATCAGGAGGTCGAGGTTGGAGTCGCCGAGTTCGAAGACGCCCATCTGGACGTAGGCCTTCTGGAGGCGTTCGCCCCAGAGGCCGATGTCCTTGACGCAGGGGACGATGCGGCTGAAGAGGAGCTTGCGGAAGAGGTGGAGGAAGTCGGACTGCTCGGTGAGGGCCTCGGCCTCCTTGCGCGGGATGCCGAAGCTGTCGAGGACCTCGACGCCGCGCAACCGGTCGCGCATGAGGTAGCAGCCCTCGATGACGAACTCCTCGCGCTCGCGCAGCTCCGCGTCGGAGAGCTGCCGGTAGTAGTCGCGCAGGGCCATGCGGCCGAAGGCGACGTGCCGGGCCTCGTCCTGCATGACGTAGGCGAGGATCTGCTTGGGGAGCGGCCGGGTGGTGGTGTCGCGGATCATGCCGAACGCGGCGAGGGCGAGGCCCTCGATGAGGACCTGCATGCCGAGGTAGGGCATGTCCCAGCGGGAGTCGCGCAGGGTGTCGCCGAGGAGCGCCTGGAGGTCGTCGTTGACGGGGTAGACCATGCCGATCTTGTCGTGCAGGAAGCGCGTGTAGATCTCGGCGTGGCGGGCCTCGTCCATGGTCTGGGTGGCGGAGTAGAACTTCGCGTCGAGGTCGGGGACGGACTCGACGATCCGCGCGGCGCAGACCATCGCGCCCTGCTCGCCGTGGAGGAACTGGCTGAACTGCCAGGAGGCGTAGTGCTGCCGCAGCTCGCCCCGGTCGCGCTCGGTCATCTTCGACCAGTACGGGGTCCCGTACAGGCTGAGCGCCTCGTCGGGGGTGCCGAGCGGGTCGAGGGGGTCGATCTCGGCGCTCCAGTCGATGCGGGTGTTGCTGTCCCACTGCTTGTCCTTGCCCTTCTGGTACAGGGCGAGGAGGCGGTCGCGGTGGGCGTCGTAGTCCCAGCTGAAGCGGGCCGCGCCGGTGGCGGGGATCTGCCAGATCGGCTCGGCGGGTGCGGTGACGTAGAGGTCGTTCGTGGACACGCGCGGCTCCCAGATCGTCCCGGTGGGCCCGAATCCCCTGCGGGGGCGGGTACTTGGCAGGCTCACCCGAGGCTCACACGGTGCTAGACGCGGCGTCAACAAGACGGCGCGAAGTCGGCCGCGGGGGATTGACCGGCTTGCTGACATGCAGTCTCATAAGGGGGTGACCCCCGGTAACCCCGGCCGCAGCCCGGGCCGGAGCCATCCCCGCACCCTCGACACGTAAGGCGGCCCAGGCCATGACGACCGTGCCGGAGACCGACCCCCGCGACGACGCCCGCCTCCTGAAGGACGCGCTCGGAACGCTCAAGGACCGCGAGCAGGTGGCCGCGCGGCTCCTGGAGGCGTCCGCGCGCCACTCCTTCGACCCGGACCGGGAGCTGGACTGGGACGCCCCGATGGAGGAGGGGAAGTGGTACTGGCCCCCGGAGCTGGTCTCGCTGTACGACACCCCGCTGTGGCGGCGGATGCCGGAGGAGCAGCGGATGGACCTGGCCCGGCACGAGGCCGCCTCGCTGGCCTCGCTCGGCATCTGGTTCGAGATCATCCTGATGCAGCTGCTCGTCCGGCACATCTACGACAAGTCCGTGACCAGCAACCACGTCCGCTACGCGCTGACCGAGATAGCCGACGAGTGCCGGCACTCGATGATGTTCGCCCGCATGATCGAGAAGGGCGAGGCCCCGGCGTACCCGGTCTCGAAGCTGAACCACAACCTCGCCCGGGTCCTCAAGTCCGTCTCGACGACGCCCGGTTCGTTCGCCTGCACGCTGCTCGGCGAGGAGATCCTCGACTGGATGCAGCGCCTGACGTTCCCCGACGAGCGCGTGCAGCCGCTGGTGCGCGGGGTGACGCGGATCCACGTCGTGGAGGAGGCGCGGCACGTGCGGTACGCGCGGGAGGAGCTGCGGCGGCAGATGGTGACCGCGCCGCGCTGGGAGCGGGAGCTGACCCGGCTCAGTTCGGGGCACGCGGCGCGGGTGTTCTCGGTCGCCTTCGTCAACCCGGACGTCTACACGAACGTCGGCCTCGACCGGCGCGAGGCGCTGGCGCAGGTGAGGGCGAGCGGGCACCGCAGGGAGGTCATGCAGAACGGGTCGCGCAGACTGACCGACTTCCTGGACGACATCGGCGTCCTGCGCGGCGCCGGGCGGCGGCTGTGGAAGTCGTCCGGGCTGCTGGCCTGAGCGGGGCCCGGGCCGCCGCGCCCGGACGGCCGGCGGCGCTCCCCCGTACCCTGCCCGGTATGACGACTCCGGCCGCACAGGCGTCCGCCGCTCCCCCGGCCGCCCGCGCCTACCGGCGGCTCAGCGTCGAGCAGCGGCGGGCGCAGCTGCTCGACGCGGCGCTGCACCTGTTCGCGCACCGGACGCCGGAGGAGGTGTCGTTCGACGACGTGGCGGAGGCCGCAGGCGTCTCGCGGCCGCTGGTCTACCGCTACTTCCCCGGCGGCAAGCAGCAGTTGTACGAGGCGGCCCTGCGGTCGGCCGCCGACGAGCTCGAGCAGTGCTTCGCCGAGCCGCGCGCCGGGGCGCTGACCTGGCGGCTCGGCCGGGCGCTCGACCGCTACCTGGCGTTCGTCGACGAGCACGACACCGGGTTCAGCGCGCTGCTGAAGGGCGGCGGGGTCGCGGCGACCTCCCGGACCGGGGCGATCATCGACGAGGTGCGGCGGACGGCCGCCGAGCAGGTCCTCGTCCACCTCGCGGGGACCGGCGCGGACCCGGGGGTGCGGCTGCGGGCGACCGTGCGGATGTGGATCACGGCGGTGGAGTCGGCGTCGCTGGTCTGGCTCGACGAGGGCAAGACGCCGTCCCGGGACACGCTGCGGGACTGGCTGCTCGACCAGTTCCTGGCGATGGTGACGGCGACGGCGGCCGGGGACGCGGACGCCGCGCGGGTGGTGCGGGCCGCGCTCGCGCTGGAGACGGCCGAGGGCCCCGCGGGGTCGCTGCTGCGGCGGCTGCTGCCGGTGGTCGGCGGGGCGGGGCACCTCCTGGGGTGAGGCGGCCGGGCCGCTGCGGGACACTGGCGGGGTGAACAGCGAGAACACCCCCTTCGTCGGCGGCCCCCTGGACGGCCGCGTGCTGCCCGTCCTCACCGGCCCGACCGGCAACCCGCCGCGCTGGTACGAGGTGCCCGTCCCGGACGACGCCGGCGGGCCCCCGACCGTGTACGCCTACGAGCGCGAGCCCGCGGGCCCCTCGCGCCGGCTCGGGCTGCCGACGGGGTGGCGGTACGTGTACGTGCCGGAGGGCCGGCCGCCGCGGCGGTGGCCGTGGAGCCGTCCGCAGGCGTCCTGAGCCACCGCCGCCGCACGCCGCCAGGCCCGCACAGGGCCAGGCCCGCACACCGTCAGGCCCGCACCGCCAAGCCCGCACCGCCAGGCCCGCACCGTCAGGCCCGCGCCCCGACCTCCGCCAGGTACGCGCCCGTCTTCTCCGGCTCGTAGAAGAAGTTCTCGAAGTCGGCCGGGTCATCGAACCCGTTCGCGAACCGGTCGGCGACGGGCTGGAGGCCCCCCGCCGCGCCGATGAGGTTCAGGACGTGCTCCGGCGGGACGCCGAGCATAGCGTTCGTCCACTTGACGACGTGCTGCGCCGTGCCCCAGTACGCGTCGAACGTGGACCGCATCCACGCCTCGTCGAACGCGGCGTCGCCGTGCTCGACGATCGCGTCCAGGTAGGCCGCCGCGCACTTCGCCGCGGAGTTGGAGCCCTGGCCGGTGATCGGGTCGTTGGCGACGACGACGTCCGCGACGCCGAGGACGAGCCCGCCGCCGGGCAGCTCGCCGACGGGGTTGCGGACGGTGGGGGCGTACCGCCCGGCGAGGGTGCCGCCGGCGTCGGTGAGCTCGACCTTGGTGGCCCGCGCGTACTCCCAGGGCAGGAAGCGCTCCATCAGCTCCAGGGTGAGCGCGAGGTGCGCGGCGGGGTCCTTCACGCCGGCGAAGGCGTCGAGCGGACCGCCGGGGACGCCCTCCCAGAACAGGATGTCGGCCCGGCCGGAGAGGGTGAGCGTCGGCATGACGAACAGCTCGCCGACGCCGGGCACGAGGTTGCAGCGGACCGCGTCGAGCTCGGGGTGCTCGGGGCGCGGGGCGAGGCCGTGCACGTAGGAGACGGCGAGCGCGCGCTGCGGCGCGGTGAACGGGGAGCGGCTCGCGTCGCGGCCGAAGAGCTGGACCAGCTCGCCCTTGCCGGCGGCGACGAGGACCAGGTCGTAGGTGCGGGAGAAGTAGTCCAGGTCGGAGACGGACGCGCCGTGGATGACGAGCTGGCCGCCGCGCTGGGCGAAGGTCTCCATCCAGCCGGCCATCTTGATCCGCTGGTCGACGGACTGGGCGTGGCCGTCGAGCCGGCCGAGCCAGTCGATGACCCGCTGCGGCTCGCCGGTCTCCGAGGGCGGTCCGGCGACCGAGACGCCGAGGCCCTCGATGGGCGGGGCCTGCGTGGCCCAGAAGTCGATGCCCAGGTCGCGCTCGTGCTGCAGCGCGGTGTGGAACATGACCTGCGTCGACATCACCCGCCCGGAGCGGATCTCGTCCGCCGTCCGGTTGGACATCACGGTGACCTCGTAGCCTCGCGACTGGAGGCCGAGGGCGAGCTGGAGGCCGGACTGGCCGGCTCCGACGATGAGTATCTTGCGCATGCGGTTCCTTGGGAGGGAGCGGGCTCAGGCCGGGGTGAGGTCGAGCGCGTGGGCGACGAGGGAGAGCAGCGACTCGACGACGGTGATCCGGTGCCGGGCGTCCATGACGACGACGGGGACGTGCGGCGGGATCGTCAACGCCTCGCGGACGTCGTCGGGCTCGAAGCGCTCGCTGCCGTCGAAGTGGTTGACGGCGACGACGTAGGGCAGCCCACAGCTCTCGAAGTAGTCGAGGGCGGGGAAGCAGTCGGCGAGCCGGCGGGTGTCGGCGAGGACGACCGCGCCGACGGCGCCGCGCGCCAGGTCGTCCCACATGAACCAGAAGCGCTGCTGGCCGGGGGTGCCGAAGAGGAACAGGACGAGGTCGTCGTCGAGCGTGAGCCGGCCGAAGTCCATGGCGACGGTGGTGGTCGCCTTGGCGGGGGTCGCCGTCAGGTCGTCGGTCTCCGTGGAGGCCTCGGTCATCAGGGCCTCGGTCTGGAGCGGGACGATCTCCGAGACGGAGCCGACGAACGTCGTCTTGCCGACGCCGAAGCCGCCCGCGACGATCACCTTGACGGCGATGGGGGCGCGTTCGGGCGCGCCGGGGACCTCGGGGGGCAGCACGGCGGTCGCCGTGCCGGAGGCGGAGCGAGAGGCGGTGTCAGAGGCGGCGAAGTCCACCGAGAACCCTTTCGAGCAGTGCGCGGTCCGGGCGGCCGGTGCCGTGTCCGGTGCCGTGCACCCGGATGCGGCCCTGGTCGGCGAGGTCGCTGAGCAGCACGCGGACCACTCCGAGCGGCATCCGCAGCAGCGCGGAGATCTCCGCGACGGTGCGCATCCGGCGGCACAGCTCGACGATGGCCAGCATCTCGGGCATCACCCGGGCCGGGCCGCCCGCCAGCTCCCTGCGGGACCCGGGCGCGTCGAGCGCGGCGACGAACGTCTCGACCAGCAGCACGTGCCCGAAGCGGGTCCGGCCGCCGGTCAGCGAGTACGGCCGGACCCGGGCGGGGCGGCGGGACCCGCCGCGGACGGGCAGCTTGGCCGGGGCGGCGGACAGGCTCGCGCTCATCGGGCGTTCTCCCTCGAACGGTGCAGCTCGTTGCGGAGTTCGGGCGTCAGCACGTGTCCGGCGCGGCCCACGAAGAGCGCCATGTGGTACGCGACGACGCTCATGTCGCAGTCCGCGTCGGCCTGGACGCCGAGCAGCGAGCCGTCGCTGATGGACATGACGAACAGGCTGCCTTCGTCCATCGCGACCATGCTCTGCCGGACCCCGCCGCCGTCGATCAGCCGGGCGGCGCCGACGGTCAGGCTGCCGAGGCCGGCGACGACGGTGGCCAGGTCCGCGCTGGAGCCCTTGGGGCCCGCGCCGCCGCCGTCGGTGGAGCGGAGCTTCGCGAGGCCGGGGTCGGAGGAGAGCAGCAGCAGCCCGTCGGACGAGACGACGGCGACCGAGCGGAGGCCGGGCACGTCGTCGACCAGGTTGGTCAGCAGCCAGTGCAGGTTGCGGGCCTCGGGGCTCGCCGCGGGGGCGGCCCTCTCGGCGTCCGGAGGTGTCTTGCGGGGGTGTTGCGGGTCGTGCAGGGTCAACTGCGGGCCTCCTCGGCTGTCTCCCCCGTCGAGTCGTCTTCGGTCCGTACGGCGTGGTCGGGCCCGTCCTCCGTCCGTTCGGCGGCCGCGTCGCGCCGGCCGGCCTCGGAGCCCCGGCGGAAGCCGCCGAGCCGGCGCCGCAGCGCGTCGGCGTCGACCGCGCCCCCCGGCGCGGCGGGAGCGGCCTCGGGGGCGCTGATCTTCGGGGTCCGCTTGGGCAGCCCCTTGTCGGTGAGCCGCGGACCGTCCTCCGGGGCGGTGGCCCCGGCGTCCTCCGCCGGCGCGTCCGGCCCGGCGTCCGGCACGCCCGCGTGCCCCGGCATGGGGCCGGGGGCGGCGAGCGGGAAGTCGTCGCCGGAGCGGGGCGCGGGGACGGCGGTGTCCGGCCGCGCGGCGGGGGCGGACTCCTCGGCGGGCCCGGCCGCTTCCGCGTGCCGCACGGCCTGCTCGGCGGCGGCGACGAGCGGGTCCGCCGGGGCGGGCGGCGCGGCGGGCTCCCCGTCGGTCGCGTCCGAGCCGTCGGCTGCGTCAGGGCCGTCGGCCGTGTCCGGGCCGTCGGACGCCGCGGCGGCGGGCGCGGGCGCCGAACGGCCCCGCAGTGCGTTGGAGTTGGCCTCGGCCTCGGAGCCGGGGAGGGTGACCGCGCGCTCGGCGGTGGAGGGCGGGGGCGTCGCGGCCGGCGGGGCGACCGCGCCCGCGGGGGCGTCGGCCAGGACCTTCTTCGGCAGGACGACGACCGCGGCGATGCCGTTCCGCTCCTGCGCCCGCAGCTGGACGCGGACGCCGAGGCGGGCGGCGAGCCGGGTGACCACGTACAGGCCGAGACCGAGCCGGGGTTCGGCGGCGGTGCCGTCGGGCCGGGGGCCCGGCGCCGTGGCGGGCGGCGTGAGCTGCGGGTCGGGGTCGGCGAGGCGGGCGTTGAGCTCGTCGAGCCGCTCGCCGGTCATGCCGATGCCCTCGTCCTGCACGGACAGGACGACCTCGCCGCTCTCCATGAGCCAGCCGGACACCTCGACGTGCACGTCGGGCGGGGAGAACGCGGTGCCGTTCTCCAGGAGTTCGGCGAGCAGGTGGCTCAGGTCGTCGGCCGCGAAGCCGGCGAGGTGGGTGTGCGGCGGGAGCGAGAGGATGCGGACCCGGTCGTAGCGCTCGATCTCGCTGACCGAGGCCCGGACCACGTCGACGAGCGGGACGGGCCCGGGGTGCTGGACCCCGTGCTCGGCGCCCGCGAGGACGAGCAGGTTCTCGCTGTGGCGGCGCATGACCGTCGCGAAGTGGTCGAGCTTGAACAGCGTCGAGAGCCGGTCGGGGTCGTGCTCCCGCTCCTCCAGGCCCTCGATCACGGCGAGCTGCCGCTCGACCAGGCCGAGGGTGCGCAGCGCGAGGCTGACGAAGGTGGTGTGCGCGCCGGCCTCGGGGGCCGCGGCCGGGGCGCGCAGCCCGGCGAGCTCCTCGCGCAGCGCCGTGCGCTCCGCGGCGAGGCTCTCGCGCTGGCCGATGAGGTGGGCGCGGTCCCGGTCGAGCCGGAAGGCCCGCTCGTGGAGGACGGCGACCTGCGCGTGCAGCGCGTTGACGTTGCGGACGACCTGCGCGAACTCGTCGTTGCGGCCGGTGAAGCGGATCGGCTCGCCCTGGCCGGGCACCGGGGCCTCGCCCGCGGCGGGCTCGCCGGGGGCGCGATCGGGCTGCTCGGGCAGCGGGGCCGCGTCCTCGGCGAGCCGGGCGGAGCCCAGGCGCAGGACGGCGAGCGGGCGGGTGAGGCTGCGGGCCACGCCGGTGACCGCAGCGACGGCCACGAGCAGGCAGATCCCGGCCAGCGCGACGCCGATCTCGAGCGCGGTGACGTCGTCGTCGCGCAGCCGCTCCAGGCTCGCGGTGCGCGCGCCGGCGAGCGCGGACTCGACGCTGCGCATCTGCTCGACGCGGGCGGAGAGCGTGTCGGCGACCTTCTTCCGGTCGGACTCCAGGTCGGCCGCGGAGAGCCCGGGCTCGTCGGTCAGGCGCGCCAGGTACTTCTTCGCGGCGGTGACGTCGGGGCCGGTGACGGTGGAGGCGAGGCGGTCGCGGGCGGCGGCCGGGGCGTCCTGCCGGAAGTCGGCGAGCGCCGCGTCCTCGCGGACGCGGGCCAGCTGGGCGGCGGCGCTCAGCTTCGCGCGGTCCTTGTCGTTCGCGGTCGGCTCGCCGTCGTCCTCGGGGGTGACCATGAGGCCGGAGACCGGGTCGTAGACCGGCTCGGGGGCGGGGTCGCGGGGGACGGCGAGGGCGGCGACGAGGAGTCCGCGGGTCGCGGCGGCCTGCTCGACGGCGGTGCCGAGCTCGGCGGCCGCGTGCGCGCCGCGCTCGGCGCGGGGCGGGGTGCGCTCGGCGAGGTCGACGGCGAGCGCGCGGAGGCCGGCGGCGGCCTCGTCGTACGCGGTGTGCGCCTCCAGGGCGGTGCTCTCGGCGGAGAGCGCCGCCCGGCGGGCGTCGGCGATCCGGTCCAGCTCGGAGCGCAGCTCGTCGGGCGCGGTGGCGCGGATCTCCTTGATCTGCCGGTCCACGCGGGCGCTGCGCCGCTCGGTCCCGGCGGCCTCGCCGCCGTCGGGCCGGCCGGCGGCGATGTACGCGGTGACGTCGTCGCGCTCGTCGGCCAGCGAGTGAGCGAGGGTGACCGCCTGCTCGTTGAGCTCGGCGAACGTCACGAGCTCCTGCGAGTCGTGGAGGCGGGCCGAGGAGGCGAGCAGGGCCGGGGCGGCGGCGCCGGCGAGGGCGACCGCGACGACGGCCACGGCGACGACGAGCCGCCGGCGGACCCTGACCTTCTTGCCCTGCCGGACCGGGGTGGGGGTGCCGGACCCGCCGGCGCCCGTGGTGGAGGCCGTCGCGTTTCCGCCGCCCCGAGACCGCTTCATCTGCACCGGTGCTCGCATTCCTGACTCGTCCGACCGTGTGTGCCCGGGTGACGAACGGTCAGCACGCGCCCGCTGGTCCGTGGATGCCCCTGGTTCCCGACCTTTTCAGCGGCCATGCAGGGGAGGCGGACATCGACCGACCGGCCACCCGAACGAGTGAACAACAGTCCTGAGTTGACGTACAACTCCGCGCGCCGGGCGGGACGGGCGGGTGCGGGAGGCCGGTTGGACGCCGTCCCGCCGCTTTGGCAGGATGCCCGCCCGCGTGGATCACGGAGCGGGCGATTCCGACCAAATGCAGCGCGCTGACCTGCTGGTACGGACCGACCGCCGCCGTCGGCCCGGCGTCCGCGGGGCGTCCGGCAGACTGATCGCCATGCGCATCGAACTCGCGACGGACCCCGGAGACCCCGAACGCCCCAACGAGGACTGGGCATCCGTGGCCCTGCCTGCCTCGGGGCTCGGCGGGACGCTGGTGCTCCTCGACGGGGTGACCCCGCCGGCGGGTCCGACGGGCTGCGCGCACTCCGTGCCGTGGTTCACGGCGCGACTCGGCGGGGCGCTGGCCGAACTGTCCGGTTCGCGGGGGGATCTGACGCTGCCGGAGGTGCTGGGGGCGGGCATCGCGCGGACCGCCGAGGCGCATCGGGCGACCTGTGATCTTTCTCACGTGCGGACGCCGCAGGCGACGGTGGTGATGGCGCGGTGGGACGCGGTCCGCGTGGAGTACCTGGTGCTCTCGGACTCGGTGCTGCTGGTGGAGGGGGCGGGCGGTGCGGTGGAGCCGGTCCTCGACGTGCGGCTGTCCGGTGTGACGCAGGAGCTGCGGGGCGGTGTGCGGGAGTTGCCCGCGGGGTCGCCGGAACGGGCGGCGGCGGTGCGGGCGTATGTCGCGGCGGTGGAGGCGCGGCGGAACGTCGAGGGCGGGTTCCACACCGCGGCGGCCGATCCGGGCGTCGCCGCGCGCGCCGTCCACGGGTGGCACCCCCGGGCCGACGTCTCGGCCCTCGTCGCCCTCACCGACGGGGCGGGGCGCTGGGTCGACGTCTTCGGCCGCGGCACCTGGGCCGACGCGTTCGCCCTCGTCCGCAAGCAGGGCCCGCAGTCCTTCATCGACACGGTCCGCGAGCTGGAACGCGGCGCCCCCGCGGGGCTCACGGGCAAACGCCACGACGACGCGGCCGTCGTCCTCGCGGACCTCTGACGGGGCCCCGCCCGGTCGGCCCCGCCTCACTCCGCGTTCAGGCGGTGCAGCAGCCGGGCCAGTTCGGCCACGTCCGAGGCCGGCCAGCCCGCCATGCGGTGGACGTAGCGGGCGCGCCGCGCGGTGCGGACCGCGCCGAAGCGGGTGCGGCCCGCCTCGGTGAGGCGCAGGAGGGACGCCCGGCCGTCCGCGGGGTCCGGCTCGCGCGCGACGAGGCCGAGGTCGAGCAGGGCGCGCAGCTGCCGGCTCATGGTCGCCTTGCCGACGCCGATGTAGGCGGCGAGGTCGGTGGCCCGCTGCGGCCCCGCGTCGTCGAGCCGGGCCAGCAGCCCGTACGCCGCCGAGTCCAACTCCGGGTGCACCTCGCGCGCGAGCTCCGCGGAGGACGCGCGGGCGCGGCGGAGCAGGACGGTGAGTTCCCGTTCGAGGGCGAGGACCTCGGGGCCGGGCCCGTCCGCGTCGCCCGTTCCTGTCGCCATGGGGGGTCGCTCCGTTCGTGAGAGGGTCGCTGCGAGAGCGCATTCTCCCGCAGCGACCCCTCACCCACCTGCACTTACGCAGCGGCGGGCAGCGCCACCTCCGCCGGCGCGAGGGCGATCTCCAGGACCTGCCGCACGTCGGTGACGGGGTGGACCTCCAGACCCGCCAGGATCTCCGCCGGCACGTCGTCGAGGTCCGCCTCGTTCCGCTTCGGGATGATCACCGTGGTGACCCCCGCCCGGTGCGCGGCGAGCAGCTTCTGCTTCACGCCGCCGATCGGCAGCACCCGCCCGGTGAGGGAGACCTCGCCGGTCATGGCGACGTCGGTGCGGACCAGCCGGCCGCTGAGCAGGGAGGCGAGCGCGGTCGTCATGGTGACGCCGGCGCTCGGACCGTCCTTGGGGACGGCCCCCGCGGGGAAGTGGATGTGCGCCCCGCGGTCCTTCAGGTCGCCGACCGGCAGCTCCAGCTCCGCGCCGTGTGAGCGCAGGAAGCTGAGCGCGATCTGCGCGGACTCCTTCATCACGTCGCCGAGCTGGCCGGTGAGCGTGAGCCCGGCGGCCCCCGTCTCCGGGTCGGCGAGCGAGGCCTCGACGTACAGGACGTCGCCGCCCGCGCCGGTGACCGCGAGGCCGGTGGCCACGCCCGGGACGGCCGTGCGCCGCTCGGCCGGGTCCTGGGCGGACTCCGGCACGTGGTGCGGCCGCCCGATCAGTCCGCGCAGCTCGCCGTCGGTGACGGTGTACGGCAGTTCGCGCTCGCCCAGCTCGTGCTGGGCCGCGACCTTCCGCAGCAGCCGCGCGACGGACCGCTCCAGGTTCCGCACGCCCGCCTCGCGGGTGTACTCCCCCGCCAGCTTCCGCAGCGCGCTCTCGTCGAGGACGACCTCCGAGGGCTCCAGGCCGGCCCGCTCCAGCTGCCGGGGCAGCAGGTGGTCGCGGGCGATGACGACCTTCTCGTCCTCGGTGTAGCCGTCGAGCCGGACCAGCTCCATGCGGTCGAGCAGGGCCTCGGGGATGGCCTCCAAAACGTTGGCGGTGGCGAGGAAGACCACGTCGCTGAGGTCGAGTTCGACCTCCAGGTAGTGGTCGCGGAAGGTGTGGTTCTGCGCCGGGTCGAGCACTTCGAGCAGCGCGGCGGCGGGGTCGCCCCGGAAGTCCGAGCCGACCTTGTCGATCTCGTCCAGGAGCACGACCGGGTTCATCGACCCGGCCTCCTTGATCGCCCGCACGATCCGCCCGGGCAGCGCGCCGACGTAGGTGCGCCGGTGGCCGCGGATCTCGGCCTCGTCCCGCACGCCGCCGAGGGCGACCCGGACGAACTTCCGGCCCATCGCGTGCGCGACGGACTCCCCCAGGCTCGTCTTGCCGACCCCGGGCGGGCCCACCAGCGCGAGCACGGCCCCGCCGCGCCGCCCGCCGACGACCCCGAGCCCGCGGTCCGCGCGCCGCTTGCGCACGGCCAGGTACTCGGTGATCCGGTCCTTCACGTCGTCCAGGCCGGCGTGCTCCGCGTCGAGGACCTCGCGCGCGCCCCGGATGTCGTAGACGTCGTCCGTCTGCTCGTTCCAGGGCAGTTCGAGGACGGTGTCCAGCCAGGTGCGGATCCAGGAGCCCTCGGGCGACTGGTCGCTCGCCCGCTCCAGCTTCTCGACCTCCTTGAGCGCGGCCTCGCGGACCTTCTCGGGGAGGTCGGCGGCCTCGACGCGGGCCCGGTAGTCGCCGGACTCGTCCTCGGAGTCGCCGTTCAGCTCGGAGAGCTCCTTGCGGACCGCGTCCAGCTGGCGGCGGAGCAGGAACTCGCGCTGCTGCTTGTCGACGCCGTCCTGGACGTCCTTGGCGATGGACTCCGCCACGTCCTGCTCGGCGAGGTGCTCGCTGAGCTGCCTCACGGCGAGTCGCAGCCGGGCGACGGGGTCGGTGGTCTCCAGGAGCTCCACCTTCTGGGCGGTGGACAGGAACGGCGAGTAGCCGCTGTTGTCGGCGAGCGCGCCGACGCCGTCGATCTGCTGGACGCGGTCGACGACCTGCCAGGCGCCGCGCTTGCGCAGCCAGCTGGTGGCGAGCGCCTTGTACTCCTTCACGAGTTCGGCGACGGCGCCGGGGAGGGGGTCGGGCGCGGTCTCGTCGACCGACGTGCCCTCCACCCACAGCGCCGCGCCGGGCCCGGTCGTCCCCGCGCCGATGCGCACCCGGCCGCGGCCCTTGATCAGCGCGCCGGGGTCGCCGTCGGACAGCCGGCCGACCTGCTCGACGGTGCCGAGCACGCCGATCCCGGCGTACGTCCCGTCGATCCGCGGCACGAGCAGCACCTTCGGCTTGCCCTCCCCGCCGCGGGCGGCGGCCTGCGCGGCCTCCACGGCGGCGCGGACATCGGCGTCCGACAGGTCGAGCGGTACGACCATGCCGGGCAGCACGACCTCGTCGTCGAGCGGCAGCACGGGCAGGGTGAGCGTTGCGGACGTCGAAGCCATGATCTCTCCTTCGGCACTCAAGTTGAGCTATGCCGACTCAATGCTTCGGAGCGCCGGAGTGTTCCCGCCCAGGCCGCGTGTTCGCTGTGAGCGATCAGGCTCCCCTCTTGTAAGAGCCTCAGGGGGCTTGAGACCATTACGCCATGGACACGCGTACCGCAGTGGAGAACTGGATCGGCGGCTGGATCATTTCCCGGGGGGCCGCCGACCCCGTGGCCGCGCCCTGGGGGTGGACCGTCGACGTCGGTCAGCCGAAGCACGTCTTCCGGCACGTCGTGCCGGACCCCGACGAGGCGACCGTACGGAAGCTCGTCGCGGACACGCGGGCGTCCGGGGTGTGGCTGAAGCTGTTCGCGGAGGACGCGGTGGTGCGGCCCTGGCTCGGGCCCGGGTGGCACTTCGACGAGCCGGGCTTCCTCATGACGGTCCCCCTCGCCGAGGCCGCCCCCGCGGTCCCGGCCGGCTACCGGCTCACCACCTGGACCCGCGTCGGCGTCACCCGCGCCCTCGTCCGCACGGCCGACGGCGACCACTTCGCCGCGCGCGGCCAGATCGCCGTGAACGGCGCCGTCGCCGTCGCCGACCAGATCGAGACCTCGCCCGCGCACCGCCGGCGCGGCCTCGGCAGCGTCGTCATGCGCACGCTCCAGACCGCCGCGGCCTCCGCCGGCGCGCGCACCGGCGTCCTCGTCGGCACCTCCGACGGGCAGGCCCTCTACACCGCCCTCGGCTGGCGCACCCTCTCCCCCATGGCGAGCCTCCACCACGCCCCGGAGTCCGCCGCGTGACCCTCGTCCTCCTCAACGGAACCTCCAGCTCCGGCAAGTCCAGCATCGCCGCGGAGCTCGCCGGGCACCTTCCCGCCCCCGTCTTCCGCCTCGCCGTCGACGACTTCCTCCGCATGGCACGGTGGCCGGACGACGCGACCCTCGACGAACTCGCCGCCCCCCTGCGGCGGATGCGGGCCGGGTTCCACCGGGCGGTCGCGGGGATGGCCGCGGCGGGCAACGCGGTCGTCGTCGACCACGTCCTCAGTGAGCCCTGGCGGCTGTCCGACTGCCTCGACGTGCTGCCGGCCGCGGACGTCTTCTTCGTCGGCGTCCGCTGCTCCCTGGACGAGGTCGTCCGACGCGAGGCCGCGCGCGGCGACCGCGAGTCGGGTATCGCGGCGGCCCAGTTCCCCGTCGTCCACGCCCACGGGCTCTACGACCTCACGGTCGACACCACCGCCACCTCCCCGGCCGCCTGCGCCCGCCGCATCGCCGACGGGCTCTCCCGGCGCCCGCGCCCCACGGCCTTCGAACGCCTGAGGGCCCAGCGCGCCTGAGCCGACGCATCGCCCCTCCGGGGCGGGGGGGCGACGATGGCGCGGGGTGCCGTCGCTGCGCTGGCCACGTTGCGCTGTGCCCACCCGTGCCGCCCTGCGGCACGATTGCCCACAGCCAGGTGCCCCGTAATCCTCAGCCTTGTCGACGGGCAGAGGCCCGAAATCTTCAGCCCGGCCGGCGATTGAGGCCGCCCGGCGTGAGGGGTTCGGGAAGGGGCGGGGTGGGGAACAACCGGGCGGAGCCCCTAAGGGCGGGTGCGCTACTAGGGTGGCCCGCATGGCGGAGACGGTTGATCGGCGGGACGGGCCGTACGGGGAAGTCGTGCTGCGGAGGCGCCCCGCGGAGGGTCCGAACGACCGCACGCACTACGAGATCATCGCGAACGGCACGTTCCTCATGGACACCTCCGACGGCCGCTCGGAACGGCTGCTGATCGACATCGCCCGCGACGCCGTCGCAACCGAACGCCCGCGCCTCCTCATCGGCGGACTCGGCGTCGGCTTCTCCCTCGCCCACGCCGCCGCGGACCCCGCCTGGTCGCGCATCACCGTCGTCGAACGCGAGCAGGCGATCATCGACTGGCACCGCCGGGGCCCCCTCGCCGCCATCTCCGGACCCGCCCTCGGCGACCCCAGGACCGTGATCCTGCACACGGACCTCGTCCGCCACGTGCACGAGTCCGAGGACACCTACGACGCCCTCTGCCTGGACATCGACAACGGCCCCGACTGGACCGTCGACGAGGACAACGACCCCCTGTACGCGCAGGAGGGGCTCACCGCGTGCCGCCGGCGCCTGCGCCCCGGCGGGGTCCTGGCCGTCTGGTCCGCACAGCCCTCCCCCGCGTTCGAGGACGCCCTGCGGAATGCCGGGTTCACGGCGGTGCGGACCGAAGAGATCCCCGTTGCCCGAGGCGTCCCGGACGTCGTCCACCTCGGGGTTCACCCGGCGTAGCCGGGGGCAGGTTACTGCCCGTACGCTCTGACGGACGCGCGGGATCTTCCATGCGAGGGCCCGCCGGAGTACGGAATGCAGGCGCACGGACGCGGACGCAGGGGCGGGCGATGGACCAGACACACACCAGCCAGAACGGAAACGCGGCGGCGACCCCCGGCGCCCAGCGGCGGGTCCTGGTCGTCGAGGACGACACCACGATCGTCGACGCCATCGCCGCCCGACTGCGGTCCGAGGGCTTCCTCGTCCAGACCGCGACCGACGGCCCCGCCGCCGTCGAGACCGCGCAGGCCTGGCAGCCCGACCTGCTGATCCTCGACATCATGCTGCCGGGGTTCGACGGCCTGGAGGTCTGCAGACGAGTCCAGGCGCAGCGCCCCGTGCCGGTCCTGATGCTCACCGCCCGTGACGACGAGACGGACATGCTCGTCGGGCTCGGCGTCGGCGCGGACGACTACATGACCAAGCCGTTCTCGATGCGCGAGCTGGCCGCCCGGGTGCACGTGCTGCTGCGCCGGGTCGAGCGCGCCGCTCTCGCCGCGACCACCCCCCGCAGCGGCATCCTGCGCCTCGGCGAGCTGGAGCTGGACCACGCCCAGCGCCGGGTCCGCGTCCGCGGCGACGACGTGCACCTGACGCCGACCGAGTTCGACCTGCTGGTCTGCCTGGCGAACACCCCCCGCGCGGTCCTCTCCCGCGAGCAGCTGCTCGCGGAGGTGTGGGACTGGGCGGACGCGTCGGGCACCCGGACCGTCGACAGCCACATCAAGGCGCTGCGCCGGAAGATCGGCGCCGAGCGGATCCGCACGGTCCACGGGGTCGGCTACGCGCTGGAGACGCCGGCGCCGTGACGGGACGGCGCGGACCGGGATGCGGGCGGCGCGAGAAGCGGGAGCGCCGCGTCCTGCTCTCGATACACACCAAGCTCGGCGCGCTCGTCGCGCTCGCCGTCCTGGTCACCACCGGGCTCGTCCTGGTCGCCGTGCGCACCCACACCGAGCTGCGGTACGTCACCGTCCTCGCGATGATCGCGACGCTCCTGGTCACCCAGTTCGTGGCCCGCTCGCTGACCGCGCCGCTCGACGAGATGAACGTCGTCGCGGCGGCGATCTCGCACGGCGACTACACCCGCCGGGTGGTCGGCGCGGACCGGCGGGACGAGCTCGGCGACCTCGCCGACACGATCAACCGGATGGCGGACGACCTGGAGGCCGTCGACCAGAACCGCAAGGAGCTGGTGGCGAACGTCTCGCACGAGCTGCGCACCCCGATCGCCGCACTGCGGGCCGTCCTGGAGAACGTCGTGGACGGCGTCTCGGCGGCCGACCCGGAGACCATGCGGACGGCGCTGAAGCAGACCGAGCGGCTCGGCCGGCTCGTGGAGACGCTGCTCGACCTGTCCCGGGTGGACTCCGGGACGGTGCCGCTGCGGGCCGGGCGGTTCGAGGTGTGGCCGTACCTGTCGGGGGTGCTGAAGGAGGCCACGCTGGTCACCGCGCAGCGCCGGGGCATGGCCTCGGGCTCCGGCTCGCACACCCGCGGCGACGTCCATCTGCACCTCGACGTCGTGCCCCCCGAGCTGACGGCCCACGCCGACCCCGAGCGCCTGCACCAGGTGGTGGCGAACCTCATCGACAACGCGGTCAAGCACAGCCCGCCCTACGGCCGGGTCACCGTACGGGCCCGGCGCGGCGAGGGCCCGGAGTCGCTGGACCTGGAGGTGCTGGACGAGGGCCCGGGCATCCCGAAGTCGGAGTGGCACCGCGTCTTCGAGCGGTTCAACCGCGGTGAGCGCCCCGGCAAGACCGCCCCGGGCAGCGACGGCGGCACCGGCCTCGGCCTCGCCATCGCCCGCTGGGCCGTCGACCTGCACGGCGGCCGGATCGGGGTGGCGGAGTCCCCCCGCGGCTGCCGCATCCAGGTCTCCCTCCCAGGCCGGGAGGAACGCGGGACGGCCTGACGCCGGCGGCCCGCCCGCGCACCGCGGCGGCGCGGGTGCCCGTCGGGCGGGTTGGCGTAGGGTTCCGGGCGGGGTGACAAGATCCACATCACGCGGAGCTGCACGTTCCGGTGACGCGTCGGCCAAAGGTACGGACGACCCGTGCCCCACCGGGCTCAACCCTGCCCGGGAGACGCGCAACCCCGCTTGTTTCCCGACTCCGCGCGCGCCGAAACGCTCCCTCAGGTGTGACTTACGCGACCTCTGACCCGCCCGGTCTGCACCTCCCGCCGGAAGGGGCGTAGCCTTTATTCCCGCTGTCCATCACCTTGTGAAGCGGAAGAGGGCGGTTGCCGCCGTGTCGCCACAGTCCCCCAGTAACTCGAGCATCTCGACCGACCGAGCCGAGCAGGCCAAGAGCCCTGCCGACGCGTTCGGATCCAACGAGTGGCTCGTCGACGAGATCTACCAGCAGTACCTCCAGGACCCGAACTCGGTCGACCGAGCCTGGTGGGACTTCTTCGCCGACTACAAGCCGGGTTCCGGCGGTGAGGCCCAGCCGGAGGCCCCGGCCGCCGCCGAGCCGGCCGCCGCGCCCGTGGCGCAGCAGGCCGCCCCCGCGCAGACCGCGCCCGCCGCGCCCCCGGCGCAGGCGAAGCCCGCGGCCGCCCCGGAGCAGAAGGCCCCGCAGCCCGCGCCGCAGAAGCCGGCCGCCGAGGCCGCGCCGAAGGCGGAGCCGCAGCCGGCCGCGAAGCAGCAGCCCGCCGCGCAGCCGAAGGCCCAGGCGAAGCCCGCGCAGAAGTCCGCCGAGGAGGCCCCCGCCGGGCCGGAGTTCCTCACCCTGCGCGGCCCGTCCGCCGCCGTGGCGAAGAACATGAACGCCTCGCTGGAGGTGCCGACGGCCACGTCCGTCCGCGCCGTCCCGGTGAAGCTGCTGTTCGACAACCGCATCGTCATCAACAACCACCTCAAGCGCGCCCGGGGCGGGAAGGTCTCCTTCACCCACCTCATCGGGTACGCGATGGTGCAGGCCATCAAGGCCATGCCGTCGATGAACTACTCCTTCCAGGAGAAGGACGGCAAGCCCACCCTGGTCAAGCCCGAGCACGTCAACTTCGGGCTCGCGATCGACCTGGTGAAGCCGAACGGCGACCGCCAGCTCGTCGTCGCCGGCATCAAGAAGGCCGAGACGCTCAACTTCTTCGAGTTCTGGCAGGCCTACGAGGACATCGTCCGCCGGGCCCGCATCGGCAAGCTCGGCATGGACGACTTCACCGGCGTCACGGTCTCGCTGACCAACCCCGGCGGCCTCGGCACCGTCCACTCCGTGCCGCGCCTGATGCCCGGCCAGTCGGTCATCATGGGCGTCGGCTCGATGGACTACCCGGCCGAGTTCCAGGGCACGTCGCAGGACACCCTGAACAAGCTGGGCATCTCCAAGGTGATGACCCTGACCTCGACGTACGACCACCGCGTGATCCAGGGCGCCGCCTCCGGCGAGTTCCTGCGCACGGTCGCCAACCTCCTCCTGGGCGAGGACGGCTTCTACGACGAGATCTTCGAGGCGCTGCGGATCCCGTACGAGCCGGTCCGTTGGTTCAAGGACATCGACGCCAGCCACGACGACGACGTCACCAAGGCCGCCCGCGTCTTCGAGCTGATCCACTCCTACCGGGTCCGCGGCCACGTCATGGCCGACACCGACCCGCTGGAGTACCGCCAGCGCAAGCACCCCGACCTCGACATCACCGAGCACGGCCTCACGCTCTGGGACCTGGAGCGCGAGTTCGCCGTCGGCGGCTTCGCCGGCAAGTCGATGATGAAGCTGCGCGACGTCCTCGGCGTGCTGCGGGACACGTACTGCCGCACCACCGGCGTCGAGTTCATGCACATCCAGGACCCGAAGCAGCGCCGCTGGCTGCAGGACCGCATCGAGCGCCCGCACACCAAGCCGGAGCGCGAGGAGCAGCTGCGCATCCTGCGCCGGCTGAACGCGGCGGAGGCCTTCGAGACCTTCCTGCAGACGAAGTACGTCGGCCAGAAGCGGTTCTCCCTGGAGGGCGGCGAGTCCGTCATCCCGCTGCTCGACGCGGTCATCGACAGCGCGGCGGAGTCCCGCCTGGACGAGGTCGTCATCGGCATGGCCCACCGCGGCCGTCTCAACGTCCTCGCCAACATCGTCGGCAAGTCCTACGCGCAGATCTTCCGCGAGTTCGAGGGCAACCTCGACCCGAAGTCGATGCACGGCTCCGGCGACGTGAAGTACCACCTGGGCGCCGAGGGCACCTTCACCGGCCTCGACGGCGAGCAGATCAAGGTCTCGCTCGCGGCGAACCCGTCCCACCTGGA
The DNA here is from genome assembly GCF_042728285.1 of Streptomyces sp. NPDC060194. Classification (NCBI taxonomy): domain Bacteria; kingdom Bacillati; phylum Actinomycetota; class Actinomycetes; order Kitasatosporales; family Streptomycetaceae; genus Streptomyces; species Streptomyces sp. NPDC060194. The sequence goes on from NZ_JBHWZH010000084.1 coordinate 25,033, forward strand.
GACGGTCGACCCGGTCATCGAGGGCATCACCCGCGCCAAGCAGGACATCATCAACAAGGGCGGCACGGACTTCACCGTCCTGCCCGTCGCCCTGCACGGCGACGCGGCCTTCGCGGGCCAGGGCGTCGTCGCCGAGACGCTGAACATGTCGCAGCTGCGCGGCTACCGCACCGGCGGCACCGTCCACATCGTCATCAACAACCAGGTCGGCTTCACCGCCGCGCCGGAGTCGTCGCGCTCGTCCATGTACGCCACCGACGTGGCCCGCATGATCGAGGCGCCGATCTTCCACGTGAACGGCGACGACCCGGAGGCCGTCGTGCGGGTCGCGCGGCTCGCCTTCGAGTTCCGGCAGGCGTTCAACAAGGACGTCGTCATCGACCTGATCTGCTACCGCCGCCGCGGGCACAACGAGTCCGACAACCCGGCGTTCACGCAGCCGCTGATGTACGACCTGATCGACAAGAAGCGCTCGGTGCGCAAGCTGTACACCGAGTCCCTCATCGGTCGCGGCGACATCACCCTGGAAGAGGCCGAGCAGGCGCTGCAGGACTTCCAGGGCCAGCTGGAGAAGGTCTTCGCGGAGGTCCGCGAGGCCGTCTCGCACCCGGGCGACGCGTACGTGCCGCAGCCCGAGGCGCAGTTCCCGGTCGCCGTCGAGACCGCGATCTCCCAGGAGGTCGTCAAGCGGATCGCCGAGTCCCAGGTCAACATCCCCGACCGGGTCACCGTCCACCCGCGGCTGCTCCCGCAGCTCCAGCGGCGCGCGGCGATGATCGAGGACGACACGATCGACTGGGGCATGGGCGAGACCCTCGCCATCGGCTCGCTGCTCCTGGAGGGCACCCCGGTCCGGCTCTCCGGCCAGGACTCCCGGCGCGGCACGTTCGGCCAGCGGCACGGCGTCCTCATCGACCGGGAGACCGGCGAGGACTACACCCCGCTGCTGTACCTGTCCGACGACCAGGCGCGTTACAACGTCTACGACTCGCTGCTCTCCGAGTACGCGGTGATGGGCTTCGAGTACGGCTACTCGCTCGCCCGCCCCGAGGCGCTGGTGATGTGGGAGGCGCAGTTCGGCGACTTCGTCAACGGCGCGCAGACCGTCATCGACGAGTACATCTCCGCGGCCGAGCAGAAGTGGGGCCAGCACTCCGGTGTCACCCTGCTCCTCCCGCACGGCTACGAGGGCCAGGGCCCGGACCACTCGTCCGCGCGTCCCGAGCGGTTCCTCCAGATGTGCGCGCAGGACAACATGACGGTCGCCATGCCGACGCTGCCGTCGAACTACTTCCACCTGCTGCGCTGGCAGGTCCACAACCCGCACCACAAGCCGCTGGTCGTCTTCACCCCGAAGTCGATGCTGCGTCTGAAGGCGGCGGCGTCGAAGACGTCCGAGTTCACCTCCGGCGGGTTCCGCCCGGTGATCGGCGACGTGACGGTGGAGCCCTCGGCGGTCCGCAAGGTGGTGCTGTGCGCGGGCAAGGTCTACTACGACCTGGAGGCCGAGCGGCAGAAGCGGGGCCTGACCGACACCGCGATCATCCGCCTGGAGCGGCTGTACCCGCTGCCGGGCAAGGAGGTCCAGGAGGAGATCGCGAAGTACCCGAACGCGGAGAAGTTCCTCTGGGCGCAGGAGGAGCCGGCGAACCAGGGTGCGTGGCCGTTCATCGCGCTGAACCTGATCGACCACCTCGACCTGGCCGTCGGCGCGGACATCCCGCACGGCGAGCGGCTGCGGCGGATCTCGCGCCCGCGCAGCTCGTCGCCGGCCGTCGGCTCGGCGAAGCGGCACCAGGCGGAGCAGGTGCAGCTCGTGAACGAGGTCTTCGACGCGTGATCGCCTGCGGCTAGCAGACGCGGATCCGGAGGGCCGGCACCCAGGCAGTACGCCCGGCGCGGCCCGGTCGATCCGCGGCAAACCATAAGGG
>NZ_JBHWZH010000085.1:0-26261 GCF_042728285.1 Streptomyces sp. NPDC060194
GTCCGCACCTGTGCGGACGGCCCGAGCCGACTCTGCCGGGGGAGAAGCGCCGCTCAGCCGTGCCAGGACCGCCACAGGTCCGCGTAGGCCCCGTCCGCCTCGACCAGCTGGTCGTGGCTGCCCAGCTCGGTGATCCGGCCGTCCTCGACCACCGCGATGAGGTCGGCGTCGTGCGCGGTGTGCAGCCGATGCGCGATGGCGATCACGGTGCGTCCCTCCAGGACCCCCGCCAGCGAGCGCTCCAGGTGGCGCGCCGCCCGCGGGTCGAGCAGCGACGTCGCCTCGTCGAGGACCAGGGTGTGCGGGTCCGCCAGCACCAGCCGGGCGAGCGCGATCTGCTGCGCCTGGGCCGGGGTGAGCGCGTGACCGCCCGAGCTGACCTCGGTGTCCAGGCCCTCGCCGAGCGCACGCGCCCAGCCGTCCGCGTCCACCGCCCTCAGCGCCTCCCACAGCTCGGCGTCGTCGGCGCCCGTCCGCGCGAGCAGCAGGTTGTCGCGCAGCGAACCCACGAAGACGTGGTGCTCCTGGTTGACCAGCGCCACGTGCTCGCGCACCCGCTCGGCCGGCATGTCGGCCAGCTGCGCCCCGCCCAGCGTCACCGCACCGGTGCGCGGGGCGTAGATGCCCGCGAGCAGCCGGCCGAGGGTCGACTTGCCGGCCCCCGAGGGGCCGACCAGCGCGAGCCGGGTGCCGGGACCGACGGCGAGGGACACCTCGTGCAGCACGTCGACGCCCTCGCGGTAGCCGAACCGGACGTCGTCGGCGCGCACCTCGCGCCCGGCCGGAGCGAGCTCCGCGTTCCCGGCCTCCGGCTCGATGTCCCGGACCCCGACGAGACGCGCCAGCGACACCTGCGCCACCTGCAGCTCGTCGTACCAGCGCAGGATGATGCCCACCGGCTCCACCAGCATCTGGGAGAGCAGCGCCCCGGTCGTCAGCTGGCCGACGCTGATCCAGCCCTCCAGGACGAACCAGCCGCCGAACATCAGCACCGACGCGAACACCAGGGTGTGCGTGGTGCTGATGACAGGGAACAGCACCGAGCGCAGGAACAGCGTGTACCGCTCCCAGGCCGTCCACTCCTCGACCCGCCGGTCGGACATCGCCACCCGCCGGGCGCCGAGGCGGTGGGCTTCGATCGTCCGGCCGGCGTCGACGGTCTCCGTCAGCGCCGCGGCGACCGCCGCGTAGCCCGCGGCCTCCGAACGGTAGGCGGCGGGCGCCCGCCGGAAGTACCAGCGGCAGCCGGCCACCAGCAGCGGCACCGCCACCAGGACGGCGAGGGCCAGCGGGGGAGCGGTCACGGTGAGCGCGCCGAGCAGCAGCGCCACCCACACCACGCCCACGACGAGCTGTGGAACGGCCTCCCGCATCGCGTTCGCCAGCCGGTCCACGTCGGTGGTGATCCGCGAGAGCAGGTCTCCGGTCCCGGCCCGCTCCAGGACGCCCGGGGGCAGGCCCACCGAGCGGACGAGGAAGTCCTCGCGCAGGTCCGCGAGCATCTCCTCGCCCAGCATCGCCCCCCGCAGCCGCACCAGGCGGATGAAGACGGTCTGCACGGCCAGTGCCCCGGCGAAGACCAGCAGGCCCTGCGTCAGGTCGAGGTCCTTCGCCCCCTCGGACACGTCCTCCACCAGGGAGCCCAGCAGTGCGGGACCCGCCATCGACGCCACCACGGCGACCGTGTTGACGACGATCAGGAGGGTGAAGGCCCGGCGGTGCCGCCGCAGCAGTGCGGACACGTACGAGCGCACGGTGGCCGGAGTGCCCACGGGCAGGGTGGTCGCGGTCTGGGGGGCCGCCGGATCGTACTCCGGCGGCGCCACGGTGATCATGCGCTCTCCTCGACGGTGGCGAGCGCGGCGCGTGCGGCCTGCTCGGGTTCGGTCTCGCGGGTGACGACGGCCCGGTAGCCGGCGTCGCTGTGGATCAGTTCGCGGTGCACTCCCACCGCCGCCACCTCGCCGTCGTGCACGAACACGACGCGCTCGGCGCGGTCGAGGAGCAGCGGCGAGGAGGTGAGGACCACGGTCGTGCGGCCGCGCCGCAGCGCGGCCACGCCGTCCGCGATCCGCGCCTCGGTGTGCGAGTCGACGGCGGACGTCGGCTCGTCCAGGACGAGCACCTCCGGGTCGGTGACCAGCGAGCGGGCCAGCGCCAGCCGCTGGCGCTGGCCGCCCGAGAGGGACCGGCCCCGCTCGGTGATCCGGGTCCGCATCGGGTCGCCGTCGGTGTCCACGGACGCCTGGGCGAGTGCGTCGAGGACGTCATCGCACTGCGCGGCGGCCAACGCCTCCGCGGCGGGCACCGCGCCCGAGGCCGGGACGTCGAGCAGCTCGCTGAGGGTGCCGGAGAGCAGCACCGGGTCCTTGTCCTGGACGAGGACGGCCGTACGCGCCGCGTCCAGCGGAAGGTCGTCCAGGGCGACGCCGCCGAGCAGGACCGACGGCATCTCGCCCTCCAGCGCGGCGTGGCCGCCAAGTCGTTCGGCCAGGCGCCCGGCGACGTCCGGGTCGCCGCAGACCACGGCGGTCAGCCGGCCGGCCGGGGCGAGGAGGCCGGTGGCCGGGTCGTAGAGGTCGCCGGTGGGCGCGGCGGCCTCCAGCGACCCCCGCTCGGCGTCGAACTCCGAGCGCTGCAGCGACAGCACCCGGGCGGCGCGCTGGGCCGAGGGCCGGGAGAAGGAGTACGCCATCGCGATCTCCTCGAAGTGCCGCAGCGGGTACAGCATCAGGGTGACGGCGCTGTAGGCGGTGACCAGTTCGCCGACGGTGATCCGGCCCTGTTCCGCCAGGTTCACGCCGTGGGCGACGACCACGATCAGCAGCACTCCGGGGAGCACGACCTGGACGGCCGCGATCAGCGCCCACATCCGCGCGCTGCGGACGGCGGCCTTCCGGACCTCCTGCGAGGCCTGCCGGTAGCGGGTGAGGAACAGCTCCTCGCCGCCGATGCCGCGCAGCACCCGCAGCCCGGCAACGGTGTCGGAGGCCAGCTCTGTGGCCTTGCCCGCCTTCTCGCGCTGGACGTCCGCGCGCTGGGTCGCGCGCGGGAGCAGCGGGATCACCCCGAGAGCGAGGGCGGGTACGCCGATCGCGACGACGACGCCGAGCTCGGGCTGGTACACGACGAGACCCACGCAGATCAGGACCAGCGCGAGCGCCGCCGCGGCGAAGCGGGAGAGCGCCTCGACGAACCAGCCGATCTTCTCGACGTCACCGGTGGACACCGCGACGACCTCACCCGCGGCCACCCGGCGGGTCAGCGCCGAGCCCAGCTCGGCGGTCTTGCGGGCGAGGAGCTGCTGGATGCGGGCCGCGGCGGTGATCCAGTTGGTCACGGCGGTGCGGTGCAGCATCATGTCGCCGCCCGCGATCGCGAGCGCGAGCACGGCGATGAGTCCGCCCGCGCGCGCGATCCCGCCGCCGTCCCGGTCCACCGCGGCCTGCACGGCGATCCCGGCCGCGACGGGCAGACCGGCGACGCCGCACATGTGCAGCAGCCCCCAGCCCAGTGATCTGAGCTGGCCGCCGAGCTGCATGCGGCCCAGCCAGATCAGGAATCGGGGCCCCGAGCGGACGTCGGGAACGCCCGGATCGGGAAACGGAAGGTCTTTGATCTGCATGATGTCCCAGGCTCGGATCGGCTCGGCAAACCGTGAAAGGTTCGCCCTTTTCCGCCGGGCCCGGCAACCGGTTTTCCGCTCCGGGGGAGGGAACCCGCCACGTCGGCGCCCTGGGGGCGGTGACAGCATGGAGTCCATGACGACGTTGTGCGGAGGGTGGCGGCCGGCTGTCGCCACCGCGTTCCTTGCGGTGCTTCTGACCTCCTGCGGCGCGTCCGGGAGCGGCGGCAGCACGGACAGGAGCCCCGCGGCGGCCGCCCCGTCGCCCGCAGCCGACCGCACCCGCGTCCCCGGGGTCGGCGACCGGTGGTGGAAGCGGATCCCTGCCGACAGCCGTCAGCTCGTCGTCGTGCGCGGGGCCGGGGTCGACTCCGCGGACTCCACCGTCGAACTCTGGACGAGGGACGGCCGGACCTGGTCGCGTGAGCGCGGCTGGTCCGGCCACAACGGCAGGAAGGGCTGGACGACGGCCCACCGGGAGAACGACAAGCGCAGCCCGGTCGGCGTCTTCACGCTGTCGGACGCGGGCGGAGTCCTCCCCGACCCCGACGGCGACCCCCGGGCCGGGCTCCCGTACACGCGGTCGGCCTCCTTCGCCGCGCCGCGGTACTGGAAGAGGCCGTACTGGCACGACTTCGACCTCGTCGTCGCCATCGACTACAACCGGGTGCGGGGGACCTCGCCGGCCGACCCCACCCGCCCGCAGGGGCAGGGCAAGGGCGGCAGCATCTGGTTGCACATGGACCACGGCAGCGGCACCTCGGCCTGCGTCAGTCTGCCGAAGGCCGGCATGGAACACCTGCTGCGGACGCTCGACCCGGCGAAGCACCCGAGGGTCGTGATGGGAGACCGGGCGCATCTGGCCGCGGACCGAGGGCGCTGAGGGCGAGGGTGGGGGCCCGAGCCGCCGCGGCTCGCCGCCCGGGGGTCCCTCGCCGTCGTCAGCAGCGCAGGTCGGTGCCGTTCACCAGCGAGGTCAGCAGGCCGCCCAGGACTTCGCGCTGAGCCGCGTCCAGCGGGGCCAGGATCTCCTCGGCCGCCCCGCGGCGTGCGTCGCGCAGCGCCCGCAGGGTGTCGCGGCCGCCGTCGGTCAGTTCGAGGCGGATCACCCGCCGATTGGCCGGATCGGGCACCCGGCGTATCCGCTCGGCGGCCTCCAGACCGTCGACCAGGGTGGTGACCGCGCGGGGGACGACCTCCAGGCGGGCGGCCACGTCGGCCATGCGCGGCGGGGTGTCGTACTGGGCGACGGCGCGCAGCAGCCGGGACTGGGCGGGGGTGATGCCGAGCGGCTCCAGACGGCGCTTCTGCGCGCGGTGCAGCCTGCGGGTGAGCCGCAGCAGCTGCTCGGCCAGGAGTCCGTCGGAATCGGGGTGGTCCATGCGGGAACATTATCAGGACCCTGTGCATTGTGAGTATAGGTAACAATGAGCTATGCTCGCGATGGAGAGCTTCCGAATCCACCGGAGCCTCGAATCCAACGGGGCCCGTCGACCCGAATCCGATGACAACCGTGCCCCCGGACCCTGCTCACCTGCCCGAAGGAGCCCATGCGCCCCGACACCGTCACCTGGACCCCACCGCCCCGCGACTCGGACCAGCCCGCGCCGGTGCGGCGGATCGTCCGGCTCTTCCGTCCCTACCGCGGCCGCCTCGCCCTCGTGGGCCTGCTGGTCTGCGCCTCGTCCCTCGTCACCGTCGCCTCGCCGTTCCTTCTGCGCGAGATCCTCGACGTCGCCATCCCGCAGGGCCGCACCGGTCTGCTGAGCCTGCTGGCGCTCGGCATGATCGTCACGGCCGTCGTCACCAGCGTCTTCGGAGTGCTGCAGACCCTCATCTCCACGACGGTCGGCCAGCGCGTCATGCACGACCTGCGCACCGCCGTCTACGCTCAGCTCCAGCGGATGCCGCTGGCCTTCTTCACCCGGACCCGCACCGGCGAGGTGCAGTCCCGCATCGCCAACGACATCGGCGGCATGCAGGCCACCGTCACCTCGACGGCCACCTCCCTCGTCTCCAACCTCACCAGCGTCATCGCCTCCGTCGTGGCGATGCTCGCCCTGGACTGGCGGCTCACCCTGGTGTCGCTGCTCCTGCTGCCGTTCTTCGTCTGGATCAGCCGCCGGGTGGGCGACGAACGCAAGCGGATCACCACCCTGCGCCAGAAGCAGATGGCCTCGATGGCCGCCACCGTCACCGAGTCGCTCTCGGTCAGCGGCATCCTGCTCGGCCGCACCATGGGCCGCGCCGACTCCCTCACCCACGGCTTCACCCAGGAGTCCGAGCGGCTGGTCGACCTCGAGGTCCGCTCCAGCATGGCCGGCCGCTGGCGTATGTCCGTGATCGGCATCGTCATGGCCGCCATGCCCGCGGTCATCTACTGGGCGGCCGGTCTCGCCCTGCAGTTCAACGGCTCGACCGTCTCCATCGGCACCCTGGTCGCCTTCGTCACGCTGCAGCAGGGCCTCTTCCGGCCGACCGTCAGCCTCCTGTCGACGGGCGTGCAGATCCAGGCCTCGCTCGCCCTCTTCCAGCGGATCTTCGAGTACCTCGACCTCCCCGTCGACATCACCGAACCCGAGCGGCCGGTCCACCTGGACCGGGTCCGCGGCGAGGTCCGCTTCCGGGACGTCGACTTCGCCTACGACCCGGACGACGCCGACGCCGCGCTGACCCTGGACGGGATCGACGTGACGGTCCCCGCCGGCACCAGCCTGGCCGTGGTCGGCCCCACCGGCTCCGGCAAGAGCACCCTCAGCTACCTGGTGCCCCGCCTCTACGACGTCACCGGCGGCCGGGTCACGCTCGACGGCACCGACGTCCGCGAACTGGACTTCGACTCCCTCGCCCGCGCGGTCGGCGTGGTCTCGCAGGAGACCTACCTCTTCCACGCCTCGGTCGCCGACAACCTGCGGTTCGCCAAGCCCGACGCCACCGACGAGGAACTGCACGCCGCCGCCCGCGCGGCCCAGATCCACGACCACATCGCCGCCCTGCCCGACGGCTACGACACGCTGGTCGGCGAGCGCGGGTACCGGTTCTCCGGCGGCGAGAAGCAGCGGCTCGCGATCGCCCGCACCATCCTGCGCGACCCGCCGGTCCTCATCCTCGACGAGGCGACGAGCGCGCTGGACACCCGGACCGAGCACGCCGTGCAGCAGGCCATCGACGCCCTGTCCGAGGGCCGCACGACGATCACCATCGCCCACCGCCTCTCCACCGTCCGCGACGCGGACCAGATCATCGTCCTGGACGGAGGCCGAGTCGCCGAACGGGGGACGCACGAACACCTGATGGCCCTGGACGGGAAGTACGCGCACCTCGTCCGCAGGGACGCCGAGCTCCAGCCCGCCCCGACCCCGTCCTGAGGGCCGCGGGACCGGTGCCTGCGTGCGCCCCGGCCGGCGGCGTGAGCGGCGTCGGCGGCGGTCGGCCCGACACTCAGACCCGCACCGGATCGAGCGCCAGGAGCGACCGGATCTCGCGTACGGCCGCCCTTCCGGCACGGTTGGCGCCGACGGTGCTCGCGGAGGGTCCGTAGCCGACCAGGTGGACCCGCGGGTCGCGCGCCGCGCGCGTCCCCTCCAGCCGGATGCCGCCGCCCGGCTCGCGCAGCCGCAGCGGGGCCAGGTGGTCCACCGCAGGCCGGAAGCCGGTGGCCCACAGGACGACGTCGGCGTCGAACGAGGTGCCGTCGCCGAAGACCACACCGGTGGGAGTGATCCGCTCGAACATCGGCCGGCGCTCCAGCGTGCCGTCGGCCAAGCCCTGCCGGATCGCGTCGTTCAGCGGCAGCCCGGTCACCGACACCACGCTCCGCGGCGGCAGGCCGCGCCGGACCCGCTCCTCGACCAGCGCGACGGCGGCCCGCCCCTCCACCTCGCCGAAGGGACCCTCCCGGAAGACGGGCGGCCGCCGGGTGACCCAGGCGGTCGCCGCGGCGAAGGGCGTGAGCTCGAGCAGGTGCTGGGTGCCCGACGCACCACCGCCGACCACGACCACCCGCAGCCCCGCGAACGCCTCGGGCCCCGGGTACTGCGCGGTGTGCAGCTGCCGCCCCCGGAAGGTCTCCTGTCCGGGGTAGCGCGGCCAGAAGGGCCGGTCCCAGGTGCCGGTGGCGTTGATCAGGGCGCGCGCCGACCACCCGCCGGCCGAGGTCTCCACCAGCAGCCGCGCCCCGTCGTCGCGCACCGCGCGCACGTCCACCGGCCGCCGCACCCTGAGGTCGAAACGGGCCTCGTAGTCGGCGAAGTAGGCGCCGATCACCTCCGAGGACGGCCGGTCGGGGTCCGCGCCGATCAGCTCCATGCCGGGCAGGGCGTGCATGCCGTGCACCTTGCCGTACGTCAGCGACGGCCAGCGGAACTGCCAGGCGCCCCCGGGCCGGGGCGCGTGGTCGAGGACCACGAAGTCCCGGTCGGGGGCGAGGCCCGTCCGCCGCAGGTGGTGGGCGGCGGCCAGGCCGGCCTGGCCGGCGCCGATCACGACCACGTCCACCTCGGTGTAGTTCATGTTTCTACCAACCGGGCGGGGCGGCCAGGTCTTCCCGCCCCGCCCGGTCGCCGGATGCCGGATCAGCGACCCCCGCCGGCGAACACCCGGGCCCCGGGGACCGGCGGGACCAGGCCGCGCCGGGCCAGCTCCGGGATCACCCCCTCGCCGAACCAGTACGCCTCCTCCAGATGCGGATAACCGGACAGCACGAAGTGGTCGATACCGAGTGCGTGGTACTCCTCGATCCGGTCGGCGACGTCGCCATGGCTCCCCACGAGCGCCGTCCCCGCCCCGCCGCGGACCAGCCCGACCCCGGCCCACAGGTTGGGCGAGATCTCCAGCCGGTCCCGCGAGCCGCCGTGCAGTGCCAGCATCCGCTGCTGGCCGACGGACTCGCTGCGGCCGAGTGCCTCCTGCGCCGCGGCGACGGTCTCGGGGCCGAGGTCGTCGAGCAGCCGGTCAGCGGTCGCCCAGGCGTCCCCCGCGGAGTCGCGGGAGATGGTGTGCAACCGGATGCCGAAGCGCACCTCGCGGCCCTGCTCCTCGGCCAGCTGCCGGATCCAGTCGATCTTCTCCTTGACCTGCGCCGGAGGTTCGCCCCAGGTCAGGTACACGTCCGCGTGCCGGGCCGCGACCGGGCCCGCCGCCGCGGACGAGCCGCCGAAGAAGACCTGCGGCAGCGGGTCGGGCGGCAGCGCGGTCAGCCCGCCGTCGATCCGGTAGTGCTCGCCGGCGAAGTCGTAAGGCTGCCCGCTCCACACCCCGCGCACCACGGACAGGAACTCGTCCGTGCGGGCGTAGCGCTGGTCGTGGTCGAGGTGGTCGCCGAAGCGCTTCTGCTCGGTCGAGTCGCCGCCGGTGACCACGTTCAGGAGCAGCCGTCCGCGCGTGATGCGCTGGTACGTCGACGCCATCTGGGCCGCGAGCGTCGGGGAGATCACCCCGGGCCGGAAGGCGACCAGGAACTTCAGCCGCTCGGTGTGCTGGGCGAGCGCGACCGTCGTCAGCCAGGCGTCCTCGCACCAGGTGCCGGTCGGGGTGAGCACCGCCTCGAAGCCGAGCTGCTCGGCGGCCTTGGCGATCTGGACGAGGTAGTCGATGTCGGGGGCGCGCACGCCGCCGGCCGGGGTGATCCGGGAGCGCTTGATGCCGCCGTCGGTGTAGGCGTGCCGGTCGACCAGCGTCCGGCCGTCCCCGCCGGTGGGCAGGAACCAGTGCAGGTGGACGGTCATCAGGAGGACTTCCCGTAGCTGCGGGGCTCGGTGGTGGAGGGCGGCAGGTCGCCGTTGAAGCGGTCGTCGACGTACTGCGCGAAGTCGATCTTCTTGGGGATCAGCTTCAGCTCGGTGAAGGTGTCGGCGATGGCCTGCTCGGACGTGATCACGTTCTCGTCGATGGCGACCGAGACGCGGGTGCCGTTCGTGCGCTTCACCGAGGCGAGCGCGACCTCGTAGGGCAGGCCGGTCTCCTTCGCCCACGCCTTCGCCCACTCCTCCGGGTGTTCGAAGACCCAGTCCTGGGCCCGGCGCAGCCGCTCGAGGATGTCCTTGATCGCGGCGGACTTCTCCTTGTCGGCCAGCGCGCCGGGCGCGGCCACCTGGAAGCTGAGCCCGTTCACCGAGCCGTTGCCGTCGGTGAGCACCCGGCCCTTCTTCGAGCCGAGGATCTGCGAGGTGTAGGGGTCCCAGACCGCCCAGGCGTCGACCTTGCCGCTGGTGAACGCCGCGAGCGCGTCGGCGGGCTGGAGGTAGCTCACCTTGATGTCGTCCAGGGTCAGCCCGGCCTTCTTCAGCGCGGCGACCAGCTGGTAGTGCGCGGAGCTGCCCTGGGCGACCGCGACCGACCTGCCCTTGAGCTGCTCGGGCTTCTTCAGCGGCGAGTCGACGGGAACGAGGACCGCCTCGCCCGCCGAGTCGCCGTGCGAGGCGGCGACCACGGTGATCTTCGAACCGGCGCCGGCCGCGAAGACCGGCGGGGTGTTGCCGACCGAGCCGAGGTCGACGGCCTTGGCGTTGATCGCCTCCAGGAGGGGCGGGCCGGAGGTGAACGTCGACCACTTGATCTTGTAGTCGAGGTCGTCCAGTTCGCCCGCGGCCCGCAGCACGGCCTCGGCGCCGCCCTTCTGGTCGCCGACGTTCAGGGTCAGCTCGCCCTTGCCGTCGGTGCTGTCGCCGAGGCCGCCCGAGGAGTCGTCGGCGGAGGAGGAGCCGGAGCAGGCCGAGACGAGCAGGGCCAGCGGGAGGAGGAGAGCGGGGGCGAGGGTACGGCGACGCGTGCGCATGGTGATCCGTTCGGAGAGGCCTGAGGTGAGGGTGGTGCGGTGTGCGGGGGGTCTCATGAGGGGTGCGCCGCGGGCTCGGCGTCGAGCCGGTCGGCGGCGCGGGAGGCGGCGTGGTCGGCGGATCCGACGCCCAGCCGGTCCGCGGCGTGGGCCGCCGGCTCGACGCCCAGCCGGTCGAGCAGCCGGGCCCGCAGTTCGGCGAAGCGAGGGTCGGTGATGTCGCGCGGCCGGTCGAGACCGACCTCGGTCTCGTACGCGATCACGCCGCCGTCCATCACCAGGACGCGGTCGGCGAGCAGGACCGCCTCCTCCACGTCGTGGGTGACGAGCAGCACCGCGCATCCGCGGCGCTGCCACAACTCGCCCACCAACCGTTGCGCCTTGATCCGGGTCAGCGCGTCCAGCGCGCCGAACGGCTCGTCGAGCAGCAGCAGGTCCGGCTCGCGGACCAACGCCCGCGCCAGTGAAGCGCGTTGGGCCTCGCCGCCGGACAGGGTCTTGGGCCAGTCGCCGGCGTGCGCGGCGAGACCGACCTCCTCCAGCGCCTTCTCGGCGAGCGCCCGGTCGGGCCGTCCGGGCAGGCCGAGCAGCACGTTGCGCCACACCCGCTTCCACGGCATCAGCCGGGGCGCCTGGAACGCCACCGCCTTGCGGTGCGGCACGAGCACGGTGCCCTCGATCTCCCGGTCGAGCCCCGCGAGGACCCGCAGCAGGGTGGACTTGCCGCAGCCGCTGCGACCCAGCAGGGCCACGAACTCGCCCGGCCGTACGGTCAGTTCGAGCCCGTCGATGACGCGCCGGCCGTCGAAGGAACGGCTGAGCCCGCTGACGTGCACGGCGGCGCCCCGACTTTCCGCGGGACCGGTGGGAGCGTCGGCCGGCCGGGTCACTGACCCGTGAACGTCGGTCGCCATTGCAGCAGCAGCCTTTCCAGGAGGCGGACGATGAAGTCGGCGAGCAGGCCGAGGAACGCGTAGACGATCAGGCAGACGACGATCACGTCGGTGCGCAGGAAGTCGCGCGCCTGGACCATCAGGAAGCCGATGCCCGCGTCCGCGTTGACCTGCTCCGCGAAGACCAGCGCGAGCCAGGCGATGCCGAGCGAGTACCGCAGGCCGGTCATCGCGCCGGGCAGCGCCCCCGGCAGCACCACGTGCCGCACCAGCCCCCAGCGCGACAGGCCGAGCGACTGCCCGGCCTCGATGAGCTGGGCGTCGACGCCGCGGATGCCCGCGTACACGTTCAGGTAGAGGGGGAAGGAGACGCCCAGGGTGATGATGGCGACCTTCGGCGCCTCGCCGATCCCGAACCAGATGATGAACAGCGGGATCAGCCCGACGAACGGCACCGTCCGCAGCATCTGCACGCTCGCGTCGACCAGGTCCTCGCCGATCCGGAACAGCCCCGACACCAGCGCCAGCGTGGTGCCGACGAGCAGTCCGAGGAGCAGCCCGGCCGCCACCCGCTGCAGCGACACCCCCATCGCCGACGGAAGCGAACCGTCGGCGATCAGGTCGCCGGCCACCCGGGCGATGGTCCCGGGGGAGGCGAGGACGTCCGGGGTGAGCACCCCCGTCGCACTGAGGACCTGCCACACGACCACCAGCAGGACCGGCCCCGTCGTACGGCGCAGCCAGCGCGGGACGCGGGTGCGGCGGGTGGCGGAGGAGGTCAGCGCCTTTAGCGGGGGCGCGGGGACGGCAGCCGGGTCCGAGGGATTCGCCGCCCCGTCTTTGCTCGATACAGGGGATATGTCGGGCGGTGCGTGGCTGATGCCCACGAATGGCTCCAGGGATGGCGGAAGGGCCGCCGCGGCCCGACGCGCGCGGCGGAGCGCGCGCCGTCAGGCGGGGCGGGGGAGGGGAGAGCGAGCGGAAGAAGGCGTCAGCGACCGCGGCGACAGGCGGCGGAGGCCACCCGCAGCAGGTCGATGTGACCGCGCGTGGTGAGCAGGACGGGACGCGACATGCGGCAGAAAGTAGCCAGGTGGCCGACGCCCGGTCAAGACATGAACGGGCAGGCGAAACACGACGTACACACTCGCCCCGCGACGACCCGTCCCACGCGTCCCGTCAGCGAGTATGGAGTCATGAGCGACACCTTCAACAGCCGCGTCCTGCACGTCACGACCGGGACGGAGGAGACCGTCCACGACCTGACCGCCGACTGCGCCGCCTTCCTGCGCGAGGCCGCCGGCGGCCGCGACGGCCTCCTCAACGTCTTCACCCCGCACGCCACCGCGGGCATCGCCGTCATCGAGACCGGCGCCGGCAGCGACGACGACCTCATCGCCGCGCTCCACACGCTCCTCCCCGCCGACAACCGCTGGCAGCACCGCCACGGCACCCCCGGCCACGGCCGCGACCACGTCCTCCCCGCCCTCGTCCCCCCGCACGCCACCCTTCCGGTCGTGAACGGCGAACTCGCCCTGGGCACCTGGCAGTCGGTGTGCCTGGTCGACACCAACAAGGACAACCCGGACCGGCAGGTGCGGCTGAGTTTCCTGGGCTGAAGGGGCGTCGATGACACAGCCGGCACCCGGAGCGGTGCGGATCGCGTCGGCGACCGGGCGGTGGATCCTGCTCTCGTCCGTCCTCGGCTCGGCGATGGCGCTCCTGGACTCGACCGTGGTCAATGTCGCGCTGCCGCACATCGGGGACGAGTTCGACGCGGATTTCGGCGTGCTGCAGTGGACGTCGAACGCGTACCTGCTCACCCTCTCCGCGTTCATCCTGCTGGGCGGCGCGCTCAGCGACCGGTTCGGGCGGCGCAGGATCTTCGTCGTCGGCACCGTCTGGTTCGCGCTCGCCTCGCTGCTCTGCGGGCTGGCGCCCGACGCGGAGGTCCTCGTCGCGGCACGGGCGCTCCAGGGGGTCGGGGGTGCGCTGCTCACGCCGGGCTCGCTGGCGCTGATCCAGGCCGGCTTCCACCCCGACGACCGGGCCCGCGCGGTGGGGATCTGGTCGGGACTCGGCGGCGTCGGCGCCGCGGTCGGCCCGTTCCTCGGGGGCTGGCTCGTGGACGGTCCCGGGTGGCGGTGGGTGTTCCTCCTCAACCTGCCGCTGGCGGCGATCTGCGTTCCCGTGGCCCTGCGGCACGTCCCCGAGAGCCGGGCAGCCGGGAGGCACGAGGGCTTCGACGTCGCGGGGGCCGCTCTCGGGGCGCTGACCCTCGCCCTGTTCACCTACGCGCTGATCTCCGAGGACTGGCCCACCGGTGTCCTCGGCCTGGCCGCGGGGGTCCTCTTCGTGCTCACCGAGCGGCGCCACCGGGCGCCGATGCTGCCCCTGGACGTGTTCTCCTCCCGGGTGTTCACGTCCGTCAACGTCGTCACCCTCCTCGTCTACGCGGCCTTCGGCGGCTTCTTCTTCCTGATCGCCCTGCATCTGCAGCTCGTCTCCGGGTACACCGCCCTGGCGGCCGGCACCGCCCTGCTGCCGACGACGCTGCTGATGCTCCTGCTGTCCGGCCGCTCGGCCGCTCTCGGCGAACGCATCGGGCCTCGGCTCCCCCTGACCACCGGGTGCCTCCTCGCGGCGGCCGGGATGCTGCTCGTGCGGCGCACCGGCCGGGACGCCGACTACCTCACCGACGTGCTGCCCGGTCTGGTCGCCCTGGGCCTCGGCATGGTCGCGCTGGTCGCCCCGCTCACCGCCACCGTCCTCGGGTCCGTCGCGCAGGACCGCGCCGGCATCGCCAGCGGCGTCAACAACGCCGTCGCGCGGGCCGCCGGGCTGATCGCCGTCGCAGCCCTCCCGCTCCTCACCGGGATGCGTCCCGACACCTACCGGGACCCCGGCGACTTCGACGCCGCGTTCACCCGCGCCCTCCTGTGGTGCGCGCTGCTCCTCGCCGCGGCGGCCGCCCTCTCCTTCACCCTGCTCCGCACGGCCCGCGACCCGAGGACACCCGCCGCACGCCCCGCGTGCCGCACGCACTGCGCCGTCACCGCGCCGCCCCTCAACCCCGGCCACCAGGAACGGGACCCGGGCCCACGGCCCCCCGCCAACTGACGCGGCCGCCGCTCGGGAGGTCAGGACCGGGCGGGCACGTCCTGACCCCCGGCGGACGGGGGACGTGCCCGGTTCGGCGGCGATCCGCCGTAGCGGACCGGACCCGGGCGGCTCCGTCAGTTGCGGTGCGGGTCCGGGGGTGTCAGGCCCGCCCGGTCGACGACGCCGTGGCCGATCACGGCGTTGCTGGAGAGGAGGGTTCCGGGCTTGCCGTAGGGCGTCTCCCTGACCAGGTAGCTGCGGGAGCCGAGGAAGGCCAGGTCCTGCCGGTCGAAGACCCATTCCGTCCGGCTGCCGAAGGTCGTGTCGTCACGGGAGATCCCCACGCCGGTGCGGCCGATGGCGTCCCGGGCGGACGGGGCCTTCTCCACACCGGGGATCCTCGCCGCCGCCCGGTACAGCGCCGCGGCCGTCCGGGGCGGCATGACCGTCCCGACCAGGGACCCGATCCGGTCGAACACCGCTTGATCGCGCTCCTGGCCCTCGAACTCCGGTGTGTGGGCGTAGAGATACGCCAGCAGCTCGGCGGGATCGGTGGGCAGCGAAGCCAGCCAGTCGTAGGTCGGACGGCTCAGACCGGCCGGTGTGCCCTCGGTGTCGCCCAGCTCGGCGTTGAGGGGGAGGGTCTGCCCGTCCGTCCGGGTGATGCCGAGGCGGCGGAGCGGTCCGGGCTCCTGCGCGATCCAGGACTCGGTCTCCTGCAGCGGGCCGACGACCGCCTTGCCGCTGGTCAGATCCGCGCCCGTGCCCTTGGTCCGGGTGTAGACGAACTGTTCGTCCTCCACCTGGAGCACGTCCCCGCGGCCGGCGGCGAGGGAGATCCGGTCGAGGAGCACCGCGGCGGACGCGGTGCCGGCGGGTTCGTGCTGCCGGGCCGTCGTGGCGGCGGGCCGCGCGTCCCCGCCCGCGACGACGACGCCCGTGACGAGAACCGCGCCGAGCGCGAACGCCGACACGGGCACCAGGAGGGCGGGGCGCAGCAGGCGTCGGGCGGGGAGCGGGCGGGCGGCGACCGTGTCGTGGTCGATGTGACGCAACAGCTGTTCCTTGTGACGGAGGTACCGCGCGCGGGAGAGGTCCTGGCGGGCCGGGGCCGGCAGCAGCCGGGCGATGTCCGCGACGTCGCCGGGGCGGTGGTCCGCCCCGGTGCCGGCGTCCGTCCGGTGCGCGAGCTGGTCGTTCATGCCGTCTCCCCCCTCGCGGGCAGGGCCGCGAGTGCGGCCCCGTCAGTCATCTCTCCGCGGCCGGTGCGCGGTTCCACGGTCGTGCGTGCCGCCTGCCGGCGCTGCGCCTCGTCGGCGAGGCGGGCGAGCCTCGCCCGCGCCCTGGAGAGCCGCGAGCGCACCGTCCCGACGGGGACGCCGAGGGCCTCGGCGGCCTGCTGGTAGTCCAGACCCGACCAGACGCACAGCACCAGCACCTCGCGCTCGTGGCGCCGCAGCCGTCCGAGCGACTCCTGGACGGCTTCGAGTCGACGTGCGTCGTCGACGCGGGCGGCGACCTCGGGGGCGAAGTCCGCGACCGCCTCGGGCTCCCGCCGGCGGGCCAGGAAGGCGATCCGTCGCCGTACGCCGCGCCGGGCGTTCTCCGCCCTGTGGGTGGCGATGCCGAGCAGCCAGGGCCGCAGCGAACCCCCTTCGGCGTCCAGCCGCTCCCGCCCCCGCCATGCCGCCAGGAACGTCTCCGACATGATGTCCTCGGCCGTCGACCAGTCGCCGGTCAGCCACAGGGCGTGCTGGTACACGGGCCTGGCCCACCGGTCGTACAGCTCGGCGAACGCGGCGCGCTCCCCGGCCCTCAGCCGTCTGCGCAGATCGTCTTCGTCTTCCTTCACACTGCGTACCTCTCCGCCGGCCGGGCGGGGTTCCTGTGATCCACGCCATGCCCAGCGCGTGCGCGGGGTTCAGGCCGCGGAGCCGGCGGCCGCCGTCTCGAGGACGGTGCCGACGAACGCGCGGAGGCGCGGGGTGTTCCGGGTGGCCGACCACAGGAGGCCGTACTCCACGGGTGGGGCGTCGCTGAAGGGGACGAAGGCGATGTCGGGGCGGGAGTAGTACCGCGCCGCGCGGGCGCAGGTGGGGGAGGCGCCCTTGCCCGCGCCGACCAGGGCGAGCACCTCCTGCCAGGAGGAGGCGGTCGGGCCGCGCGGGACGAGCCGGCCGCGCGGCGTGCGGTGCGGGTAGTGCAGGTCGAGGAAGTACCGCGGCTGCCCGTCGATGGTGACCAGCGGAACGGTCGCGAGGTCCTCCAGGGAGACGGTGTCCCGTCCGGCCAGCGCGTGGCCGGCGGGGACGACGAGGGCGCGGGGCTCGGTGAAGAGGACCGGCCCGCTGACGATGTCCGGCTCGTCGATGGGCAGCTCGCTCATCTGGAGGTCGCGGCTCTCGCGCAGCGGCCCCAGGAAGTCGTTCAGCTGCGAGTCGTGGAGGTGGATCACGCAGTGCGGATGGCGCTCGCGGAAGACGTCCGCGGCCGCCATGACCAGCGACCCGCACCAGGGCGCGGAGTAGGCGACCGAGAGCTCCCCGGTGATCCCCTGCCCGGCGGCGGCCGCCGCCGCGAGCGCCTCCTTGATCTGCCGGTGGCCCCGGGCCAGGCCGTCGCGCAACTCCGCCCCGATGGGCGTCAGTTGCACGGTGCGACTGGTCCGCTTGAACAGCTCGGCGCCGATGGCGCGCTCCTGCTTCTTGATGGCCTGGCTGACCCGGGCCGGCGTGACGTGCAGCCGTTCCGCCGTCCGGCCGAAGTGCAGCTCCTCCGCCAGCGTCAGGAAGATCTCGATCTCCCGAAGCTCCACGACCCCGCCCCCCGCTTCGTGAACCCGTGCGTTAAGAACCGTTGCAGGATAGTCCGTTGATCACCCCCCTGGGCAGCGCCGATGCTGGTCCGCGACGGCAGCCGGCCGGCAGGGGAGGAGTCCAGCACATGAACGTCATCGGATCGGCGGTGTTGCTGTCCGTCGGCGACCCGGCCGCGTCGAGCCGGTTCTTCACCGGGCACCTGGGGTTCCGGGAGGTCCTGGTCGCCGAGGGCGTGATCCACCTCTCGCGCGACGACGCGGCCGCCGATCTCGTCGTGCTGCGCGGCGCCCCCGGCCCGCACCCGGAGCGGCCCGAGGCGTCCGGTCCCGCGGAGGTGGCGGTGTCCTTCACGGTCACCGACCTCGCCGCCGAGCACGAGCGGCTGCGGCGGGAGCGCGCCCGCATCACCGTGCCGCTGCGCCAGGAGCCCTGGGGCGAGTGGGTGGTGCAGCTCACCGACCCCAACGGCGTGGTCGTCCAGCTCGTGGAGTGGGTGCCGCCCGCCGGCGCCTGACACGTCCCGCCCCACCAGTCCCTGATCCAGTCACCTCACCCCGAACGGGAGCACGCCATGTCCTCATCTGTCATGTACACGCCTTCGGTGGACGTCGGTGCGCGGTCGCCGGCGGCCGTCTCCGCCACCGGTCTGCGCAAGTCCTACGGGGACAAGGTCGTCCTGGACGGCATCGACCTGCACATCCCCGCGGGGACCGTGTTCGCGCTCCTCGGCCCGAACGGCGCGGGCAAGACCACCGCCGTGAAGATCCTCTCCACACTCGTCGCGGCGGACGGCGGGCAGGCACAGGTCGCCGGGCACGACCTCGCCTCGCAGGCGCAGCAGGTCCGCGCGGCGATCGGCGTCACCGGCCAGTTCTCCGCCGTGGACGGTCTGATCACCGGCGAGGAGAACATGCTCCTGATGGCCGACCTGCACCGCCTGCCCAAGGCCGAGGGCCGCCGGGTGACGGCCGCCCTCCTGGAGCGCTTCGACCTCACGGACGCGGCGGACCGGCCGGCGTCGACGTACTCCGGGGGCATGAAGCGCCGCCTGGACATCGCGATGACGCTGGTCGGCGACCCCCGGATCATCTTCCTCGACGAGCCCACGACCGGGCTCGACCCCCGGTCGCGGCACACCATGTGGCAGATCGTCCGCGAACTGGTCGCCGGAGGCGTCACCGTCTTCCTCACCACCCAGTACCTGGAGGAGGCCGACCAGCTCGCCGACCGCATCGCCGTGCTCCACGACGGCAGACTCGCCGCGCAGGGCACCGCGGAGGAGCTCAAGCGCCTCGTCCCGGGCGGGCACGTCCGGCTGGGCTTCACCGACCCGGCCGCCTACCGGGCGGCCGCCGCCGTGCTCCCCGGCGCCCACGACGACGAGGCACTCGCCGTGACCCTGCCCAGCGACGGCAGCCAGCGCGAACTGCGCTCGCTGCTGGACGGGTTGGACGCCGCCGGCATCGAGGCCGACGAGCTCACCGTCCACACCCCCGACCTCGACGACGTCTTCTTCGCCCTCACCGGCGCCCCCGCCACCACCCGAGCCGACTCCACCGAGGAGACCGTCCGATGAGCACCCTGACCCTGGCCGTGCGCGACTCCCGCACCATGCTGCGGCGCAACCTGCTCCACGCCCGCCGCTACCCCTCCCTGACCCTGAACCTGCTGCTCACCCCGGTGATGCTCCTGCTGCTGTTCGTCTACCTCTTCGGCGACGTGATGAGCGCGGGCATCGGCGGGACCGACCGCTCGGACTACATCGCGTACATCGTCCCCGGCATCCTGCTGATGACGATCGGCTCGACGGTCATCGGCACCGCGGTCTCCGTGGCGACGGACATGAACGAGGGCATCATCGCCCGCTTCCGCACCATGGCGATCCACCGCGGCTCGGTCATCGTCGGCCACGTCCTCGGCAGCGTCCTGCAGTCCGTGGCGAGTGTGGTCCTCGTCGGCGCGGTCGCCGTCGCCATCGGCTTCCGGTCCGCCGACGCCACCGTCCTCGAATGGCTCGCCGCGCTCGGGCTGCTCGTCCTCTTCGCGCTGGGGCTGACGTGGATCGCGGTCGGCATGGGGCTGGTCAGCCCGAACGCGGAGGCCGCGAGCAACACCGCCATGCCGTTGATCCTGCTGCCGCTGATCTCCAGCGCGTTCATCCCCGTCGACACCATGCCCGGCTGGTTCCGGCCGATCGCCGAGTACCAGCCGTTCACCCCGGCCATCGAGACCCTGCGCGGTCTGCTGCTCGGCACGGAGATCGGGAACAACGGGTGGCTGAGCATCGCCTGGTCCCTCGGCCTCGCCGTGCTGGGGTACCGGTGGGCCACGGCGAAGTTCGACAGCGAGTCCGCGTAGGCGCCCGACCCACCGGCCCGCCTCCGCGCAGCCGGTGGGGCTCACGGGTTCGACGTGCCGCGTCGCGCCGGCCGCGGAAGCCCGCCGTCCACATCCTGACCGGCCGGAACGCGCTTCCCACGCGACCCTCCGGGTATCCGGCCCCTGAACCGACAGGGGGTCCTGGATGAGCCCGATGCTCACGGAGTCACTCGCACGCGGCAGCACGGACGACCCGGCCGACTGGGCGGTGATCGGTGCGATCCTCGCGCTCTACCTGCTGATGGGCTTCGGCCTGGAGTACCGGTCGAAGAAACGCAAGGGGGCCGCGCGGCCCGCCAAGGACGCGGTCGACGGCTTGTTCTCCGAGCGCGAGGGCTTCGATCCGGGGCAGTACTTCGCCGGCCGTATGGTGATGCTCGCGGGCGCGTTCGCGACGGGACTCGCCACGCTCCTCACCCGGAGCGCACCCGCCGCGGTGCAGATCCCCGTCGTCGGCGCCGTGGCGCTGCTCGCGGTCTTCGCCTGGGCGTACTTCGACCACCGCACCGAGCCACGCGGCGACGACGGGACCTGAGCGCCGACGAGGAGGGCGTCGAGACCCGGACCGAGCCCCGCGGGGCGCCGGCCGGGTCAGGAGTTGGGCTCGCGGAAGCGGCCGAACACCTTGGTGATGCCGCTCAGGGGTGAGGTGCTCTCGGTGGCGGACGTGCGCGGGGCCGGCGGCCAAGGGGCGTCGCGGAGGGCGGAGTGCTCGGCCAGCGCGTCGCGGGCCGCCTCCGCCGCCTCCTGGTAGAGGTCGCGGGAGCGGGTCATGGCCTCCAGCTCCTCGGCGTACCGGGTCACCATGGCCTTGGCGTGGGCCAGCTCCTCGTCGGGGGTGAGCAGGCGCCAGCCCCCGCGCAGCCGGGTCAGGGCCTGCTCGGCGTCGGCGGGCAGGGTGCGCAGGAGGCCGGCGAACTCACTCACGCGGTGGAGCAGCTCCACCGGCTCCGAGCCGTCCAGGAACACGTTCCGCACCGTGAGCCGCTCGACATCGGCCGGCAGGTCCTGGTGGTCGGGCGGCAGGACGACCGCGCCGCCCCGCGGCAGCCGCACACCCAGTTCCCGCTTCAGCGCGAAGTCGGCGATCTGCGCCTGCTCCGGCGCGGCGCGGTGCTCGACGATCCGGTGCCGCAGCCCGGGCGGCAGGAACTCGGCGACGGGCCGGCGCCCGCGCGGACCGGGGGTCATCGCCTCGTGCACGACGAGGTGGACGGACCAGCTGTCGCGGGTGCAGTCCCGCAGGCGCTGCCGCAGCTCGTCGTCGTCCCTCGGGAGGTCGTTCACCGACCGCAGGCGCACGCCCGGCACCGCGTCGCCGTCCCAGGCGACCTGCTCGCTGTCCGGCCAGAACATGGTCAGCGGCGAGGGACCGGACACGTCCCAGACCCGCTCCGACTCCGCCGCGAGCACCCAGAGGACGCCGCCCTGCTCCCGGCCGCGGCGAGCCTCGGCGTCGTACGTGGTCAGCTGGGCGCGCACGGTGACGTCCCCGGTGGTGCGCCAGCGCGCCTCGAAGACGCGGCGGGCGGACGGACCGGCGTCGCAGGAGCCGTCCCGCGGGTGCAGCGGGGTGGAGCGGGCCGCGTCGACCGGGTCGAGGTCCAGGAAGTCCTCGAGCACCCCGGCCGCCTTGAGGGCGATCAGATTGCGCCGGACGTCCTGCTCGGGCTCGGGCCCGGTGTGGCGCCCCCGCCCCAGCCACGCGGTGTCGGGGACGGTGGTCGGGGTGATGCGTTTCTTGGCCATGACGTCGTTTCGTGGGCGGATCGGAGCCCGCCCAGTATGGCCGCTGAGTGCGACAGCGCAAACGGCCCGGCCCGCGCGGCGCGCTCCCGGCGGCGCCGCGGTGCACCCCGCCCGCCCCGTCAGGGCGTGTTCGTGAAGGCGCGACGGTAGGTGCGCGGCGGCACCCCGCGGCGGCGGACGAACTGCTCGCGCAGGACGGCCGCGCTGCCGTACCCGACGCGGTGGGCGATCTCCTCGACCGGCAGGTCCGTCGTCTCCAGGAGTTCCTCCGCGCGGCTCAGCCGCAGACTGCGCAGCCAGGCGTGCGGGGTGGTGCCCGTCGCGGCGGCGAAGCGGCAGGCGAAGGAGCGGTTGCTCATCAGGGCGCGCCGTGCCAGTTCCGCCACCGGCAGCGGTCGGTGCAGATGGGCCCGGGCCCAGGCGAGGACCTCGGCGAGGCGGTCGTCGGCGCAGTCCGCGGGAGCGGGCGCGGCCAGGTACTGGGCCTGCCCGCCGTCGCGGTGGGAGGGCAGCACCACGTCCCGGGCGACGGCGTTGGCCATCGCGGCCCCGTGCTCCCGGCGCAGCAGGTGCAGGCAGAGGTCGAACCCCGCGGCGGCCCCGCGCCCGTCACGAGGCGCCCCTCATGCCCAGATCCCGCATCGCGGCTACGCACGCCTCGGGCGACAGCCCGGCGACGTCGTCCGGGGCGGGGACGAGGGAGCGCAGTGCGGCCACGAGGGCCGGGACGTCGGCCGCGGCGTTCTGCCGGCGCAGCTCGGCACAGGCCCTGTCGGCGGCGAGCGGGTCGAGTTCCCGGATCGCCGCCGACCGTATGGAGCAGCTGAGATCGATGCCGAGCGCGTGGGTCACGGAGCCTCCGGAGGTACGGTCGTCCACGGCAGGGCCGTCACGACCGGGCGCCGTGTGCGGCGGCTGCCCCCGACCGCTCCGCCGCCTCGGCCGTGCTTCCCACCCACCTTATGGACAGGGGTGTTGCGGACGCTCGCGTTCCGGTGCCCGCGCCTGCGCGGACCGGATCACCGCACGACTCAGGCCGCGGAGCCGGTCCGGTAGTGCAGGTGGACGACACCGGAGTCGAAGGCCCGGGTGCCGGCGAGGGTCAGCTCCACGCGCTTGCCCTCGTCGGGGAAGAGCCGCTGCCCACCGCCCAGGACGACGGGGAACACCATCAGGTGCAGGTCGTCGAGGAGCTCCGCGTCGAGGAGGGCCCGGACCACCGAGATGCTGCCGGAGATGTTGACGTTCCTCCCCGGGGTGTCCTTCAGCTCGGTGAGCCGCCGCACGAGATCCCCGTCGATTACCTCGCTGTTGTTCCAGTCCGCGGAGGCGAGGGTGCGCGAGGCGACGAGCTTGTGCATCCCGTTGAACGCGTCGGCCATCGGTCCGGTCTGCGTCGACCAGTACCCGGCGAACTCCTCGTAGGTGGCGCGGCCGAGGAGCATGGTGTCCGCCTCGGCGACGAGGCCGCCGATCACGGCGCCGACCTCGTCGGTCATGTGGGAGAAGGTCCAGTGCTCCGGCGTGCCCACGACGCCGTCGGCGGACACGAAAAGCCCTGCCACGATTCTGCGCTGCATGTCGCTCTCTTCCTGTGCTCCCGGCGGTTCGCACCTGTGTGGCCGCCGGTCCTTCGGGTTCCACCTTTCAGGGCCCGCCCGACGCCGACAAGGACGGATGCGGCTACGATCCTTGCGCCCACGGCAACGACGGAGGTCAGCGTGCTGGAACGCACCGAGTGGGAGGTCGTCCTGACCCTCGCCGAGGAGCTCCACTTCGGCCGGACCGCCGAGCGGCTGCACCTCGCGCCGAGCCAGGTGAGCCGCGTCGTCAAGAGCCTCGAACGGCGTGTGGGCGCAGCCCTGTTCGTCCGCAGCAGCCGCTCGGTCGCCCTCACCTCGATCGGCGCCCGGCTCGTGCGCGACCTCGCCCCCCACGTCCGCGGCATCGAGGACGCGGTGCGCAACGCCATGGAATCCGGGCGCAGTCCACGCGGCACGCTCCGGGTCGCCTTCGTGGGAGCGGCCGCCGGCCAGCAGCTGCTGAAGGCCGCCGCGCTCTTCGGCGGCCGGCACCCCGGGTGCGAGGTGCGCATCCACGAGGCGCAGGTGCACGACGGCGTGCCCCGGCTCCTCGCCGGCGAGGTGGACGTCCTGATCACGGTGCTGCCGGTGCGCGGCGTGCGCGTCGGCCCCGTGCTCCTGTCCGAGCCGCAGCTGCTCGCCGTCCCGCCCCGCCACCCCCTCGCCGGCCGGAGGTCCGTGACCCGGGAGGTGTACGGCGACCACCCCGTCGTCCGCTTGCCGGACACCATGCCGGAGGAGTCCCGGCTGCACCGCGTACCGGCCGAGACACCTGCGGGGCGGCCGGTGCGGCGCGGCCCGCAGGGCAGCACCTTTGCGGAGATCCTCACCCTCGTCGCCTCCGGTCAGGGGGTCTTCCCCGTCGGCGAACACGCCGCGCGCTTCTACCCCCGCCCGGACGTGTCCTACGTCCCTGTCGCCGACGCCCCGCCCGTCGACTGGGCGCCGGTGTGGCTGGAGACGAACGAGTCAGGTGCGCTGCGCGCCTTCGTGGAGTGTGCCGCCGAGACGGCGTCCTGAACCTCCACGGCTGACACCCGCCGTTCACCCGGCGTCGGTGCGGCCTTCGCCCGGCCCTGTCACCGTCCCCCTCGGAAGATCGCGGGAGCGGAAGCACGGCCTGGGAGGGGCGTTCATGAACGGATCGAACACGCGGCGGGGGATACGGGCGGCGGCCGGCGTGCTGGCGGCCGGGACGGTGGTCGTCTCGGTGGGCACGGGGACCGCCGCCGCGGCGCCGGGCGGGGCGGCGTGCACGGGCGGCGCACCGCAGCCGCGGGTGTGCGCGCAGCCGGGCGACCTGATCGACGTGACGCTCGGCGAACTGCACCCGACCCAGGCCGTCCTCGGCTTCGACCAGGTCTTCTACAAGCTCGGCCGCTACGGCAGCGGCCGGGACGAGGCCGCGGGCGACGTCAACAAGCGCTTCGACGACTGGTGCGAGACCAACGGCCAGGGTGAGGCCGCGTCGGCCGGTCCGGCCGCCACGCTCGCCGACCCGGCGAGCTTCTCCTGCACCGTCCCGCTGGGCGAGGAGACCCCGGAGTCGATCGCCCCGATGAAGACGGCCGTCGTCGGCCCCGGCGGGAAGCTGTTCCTCACCGACGGGCACCACACCCTGACCTCCTTCCTGGAAGGCCCGGACGGCTCCACCCGGCTGCCGATCCGCCTCCGCGTCACCGACAACCTCAGCTCCCTGTCCACCGACGCGTTCTGGCAGCGCATGGCGGCCGAGCGCAAGGTGTGGCTGAAGGACGAGGACGGCCGGCCGCTGGACGTCGCGCAACTGCCGGACCGCCTCGGCATCAGCCACTTCCGCGACGACCCCTACCGCAGCCTCGTGTACTTCACGCGGGACATCGGCTACGAGGTCCCGGACGGCGCGACGGAGTTCCTGGAGTTCTCCTGGGGGACCTGGCTGCGCGAGCGGTACGACACCGGCGCGTACGATCTGACCGCCCCCGGCCCGTACCTCGACCTGGTCAAGGGCGCCTCGAAGGCGATGGCCGCGCTGCCCCCGGACGCGGTCGTGGACGGGCGGACCGCCGCCCAGCTCGGGCGGATCGCGGAGTGGAACGGCGGCAAGAAGGAGACAGGCGGCGAGTTCGGCAAGCTGTCCAGGCCGATCACGGACGCCAAGCCGGGCAAGATCGCCGAAGCACTCGAGTACAAGGCCCGCGTGCTGCCCGTCCCCACCTGCACGACCACCGTCACCGGCGCCCGCAACGGCCCGCTGACCGTCACCGGCGGCGTCACCTGCGCCGACGGGGCCGAGCTCCGCGGCCCCGTCACCGTCCGCGCCGGCGCGTCCCTCGTCCTGACCGGCTCCACCCTGCGCGGCCCGCTCCGGGCCGACCGCGCCGCCGCGCTCCACGTCTGCGGGTCGCGGCTCGACGGCCCGGTGTCCGTCGACCGCAGCACCGGGCCCGTCCGCATCGGCGGCCCCGGCTGCACGGCCAACACCGTCACCGGGCCCCTCTCCCTGACCGGCAACACCGGCGGCGTCCTGCTCTCCGCCAACGAGGTCGACGGACCGGTGGCCTGCGCCGCGAACGTCCCGGCCCCGGTCACCGACGGGCGGGAGAACGAGGTCCGCGGACCGCGCGCGGGGCAGTGCGCCGCGGTGTGATCCTCGTGGTTCCCGCCCGGCCGGGGACCGTCAGTGCTCGCAGAGCGAGAACTCCCGCTCGAAGAGCTGCTCGTTGTGCTCGTCGACGAAGAACTTCCGCTCCCGCATGAGGTGTTCGCGGTACTCCTTCGCCTGCTCCGGCGTCATGGTCGAGGTCGCGGACCACGGCTGCTGGGGCGGGACGTCGGAGGTGGAGACGACGTCCGCCGACGGGTCCACGAGGAACAGGGCGAGGATCTTGCGGTGCCCCGGCCGGTCGGGGTCCGCGAGGCGGAAGGACCCGACGCGGTGCTGGAGGACGTTGGGGAAGGCCAGGGAGCGGCCGGCGGGGGTAGCCGCCGAGCCGAGGACCTGGTTGAGCGCGTCCTCGTCCTGCAGGCCGTATACCTCGCGGACGCCGTCGTCGTCGTTCTGCTCGTACTCCGGATCGTCGAGCGCCGTGCGGAAGCCCAGCCGGCTCTCGGTGATGTTCTCGCTGTCCCAGTAGTGGATGGCCGTCGAGACGATCCGCTCGTTCAGCATCCCCTCGACATGCCACGCGCCGCCCGCGTACTCGGGCTTCTCCGGGGTGAGGTGGATGGTCGCGAGCTTGACGATCACCTGGAGGCGGCGGCCGCGCAGGTCGACCCGCCCCCCGCCCCCCGCCCGCCCCGCCGGGGGCCCAACACAGCGGGGCCGCGCCGCGGCCGGGGGGGGGGGGGGGGGGG
>NZ_JBHWZH010000086.1:0-26228 GCF_042728285.1 Streptomyces sp. NPDC060194
GGTGCCGGGCCCCCGCCTGGAGAGCCGGAGGCTCCGTGCGCCTACTACTTGTTGATCAGCGCGTTGATGTCGGCGTCAGCCTTCTTGGCCGCGTCGGCCACCGAGGTGCCCTTGATGATCGACAGCAGCATCTTCTCCAGGACCTCGTCCTTCTCGATCGCGGTCCAACCCGGCGCGATCGGCGTGAACCAGGCGTCCGGCACCGCGTTGGCGACGGGGGCCGTCTCCGGCTTCTGCTTCAGCGGCTCGAGCTGCTTCTCGTTGTTCGGGAGGATGTTCTTGGAGACGAGGACGTTCTGCGACTTCTCGCTCGTGAAGAGGGACACCCACTCCGCGCCGAGGTCGGCGACCTTGGACTTCGCGGTGATCGCCAGGTCGGAGCCGCCGATGAAGGAGGGCAGCGCCTTGCCGTTCGGGCCGGGCATGCCGGCCACGGCGATCTTGTCCTTCAGCTTCGGGTTGCCGTTGTTGGCACCGTCGACGATGGAGCCGGCCTCCCAGCCGTTGCCGTACAGGACGGCGGCCTTCTCGTTGGCGGCGACGTTCGCGTGGTCCTGCTCGTCCTTGGTGATGTCGGCCTTGTTGTACTTCTTCACCAGGCCGATGAAGTGCTCGATGCCCTGCTGGGACTCGGGGGAGGACAGGTTGCCCTTCCACTCCTTGGAGCCCTCGTCGTACTCGGCGATGGAACCGCCGTAGGCCGCGATGTAGGAGGCGGCGGCGTACCAGTAGCGGCCCGGCAGGTAGAGGGACGAGAAGCGCTTGTCCTTCTTGCCGTACTCGGCCGACACCTTGTCCATGGCGGCGAGGAACGCGGTCTCGTCCGTGGGCAGCACGTCGCTGCCGGTGCCCTTCTTGAGCATGTCCTTGTTGTAGATCGCCACGCGAGCGCCGGCGTAGTACGGGACGCAGAACTGCTTGCCCTCGAAGGTGCAGGTGTCCTTCAGACCCTTGATCCAGGTGTCCGAGTTGTCGTACTTCTTCGGGTCGATCTCGGCAAGGGCGCCGTTCAGGATGTACTGCATCGTCTCGGTGTTGCCGAGCTCGACGACGTCCGGGAACTTGTCGCCGCCGAGGGCGGTGTCGAGCTTCTTGGCCTTGTCCGCCCACTGCTGGTACTGGACCTGGACCTTGACGTTCGGGTACTTCGCCTTGAACTGGGCGTTCACGTCCTTGACGAGCTCGGGCCACGTGCTCTGGGCGTCGACCATGAGCCAGACCGTCAGGGTCTCCTTGCGGTCCTTCGGAGCCGCCTTCGAGTCCGAAGATCCACCGTCCGAACCCCCGCACGCGGCGATCGAGACGGTCATGGCCGCGACGCCGACTGCGGCGATCAGCTTGCGCTTCACAACACCCTCCTCAGGGATGCAGCAACCCCCCTGCCACCGCATGGACGTACGTACAAGGAGTACTGCCTGGGGGCTGGGACCTGGCCGTGAATGGTGTAGACCAGTACCGGGAGCTTGGCCTAGACCTTTGGGGGTGTCAAGGGTGTATAAGAACCTCTGTCGCCTCCGTTATCGGACCGACACTTGGGACCTGGCGGCGTGCCCTCGACGGCCCGTGCCACGATGAGAGCCGCGACATGACGGAGGAGCCGGTGACGGCAACCAGGCAGCAGCCGGAGAGGCGGACCATGGGTACGGACGGAGGCGGCGACGGTGCGGCGGCACCGGGAACGCGGACCGCGCGCGTACCCAAGTACTACCGCCTGAAGAGCCATCTGCTGGACATGACGGAGACGCTGCCCCCGGGGACGCCCGTCCCGCCGGAGCGGACGCTGGCCGCGGAGTTCGACACCTCGCGGACGACGGTCCGCCAGGCACTCCAGGAGCTGGTGGTCGAGGGGCGGCTCGAACGCATCCAGGGCAAGGGCACCTTCGTCGCCAAGCCGAAGGTGACCCAGTCGCTGCAACTGACCTCGTACACCGAGGACATGCGGGCGCAGGGCCTGGAGCCGACCTCGCAGCTGCTCGACATCGGGTACATCACGGCCGACGACTCCCTCGCCGGGCTGCTCGACGTCTCCACCGGCGGCCGGGTGCTGCGCATCGAACGGCTCCGGCTCGCGAGCGGCGAGCCGATGGCCATCGAGACGACGCACCTCTCCGCCAAGCGCTTCCCGGCCCTGCGGCGCTCCCTCGTCAAGTACACGTCGCTCTACACCGCCCTCGCCGAGGTGTACGACATCCGGCTCGCCGAGGCCCAGGAGACCATCGAGACCTCCCTCGCCACCCCCCGCGAGGCCGGCCTGCTCGGGACCGACGTCGGCCTGCCGATGCTGATGCTCTCCCGCCACTCCCGCGACGAGCAGGGCGAGCCGGTCGAGTGGGTCCGCTCGGTCTACCGCGGCGACCGCTACAAGTTCACGACGCTGCTCAAGCGCCCGATCTGAGCCGCGCGCCCGACCGGCACGAGGAGGGCCCCGCCGTCACCGGCGGGGCCCTCCCGCGTGCCGGTGCTCCCGCGCACGCGCCGGCGACGTTACCGGCGGCGAGACCCCCGCTACCCGCACCGATCGCCCGCGGCCTGTGTCGGGATGCGGACGAGGGGTTCCGGTGAGCGGTCAACCGGCCTAGATTTCCCGGGCGTCGTGTCGCG
Organism: Streptomyces sp. NPDC060194; assembly: GCF_042728285.1. Classification (NCBI taxonomy): domain Bacteria; kingdom Bacillati; phylum Actinomycetota; class Actinomycetes; order Kitasatosporales; family Streptomycetaceae; genus Streptomyces; species Streptomyces sp. NPDC060194. The sequence continues at coordinate 2,602 of NZ_JBHWZH010000086.1, forward strand.
CAGCACGTTCCGTACGGGGCCGGGCCGCTCACGCGGCGGACGGTCCGGCGTGAACCGTACGGACCCCCGCGCCGTGCCCCGTAGCAGAGCCGTAGCGTCACCCCGTGCGGCACGGCACGGGGCTTCACGAGGGGACGAACCGCCATGTCAGAGCCGACACCGGCCGCCGCACCACCCCGCGCGCAGCGCACCCCGCCCTCGCCGAGGACGATCCTGGTCTGGACGCTCGTCGCGCTCGCCGGCGCGGCCGGCTGGGCGATGCTCGCGCTGTCCCGCGGGGAGGAGGTGTCCGCCGCGTGGATGCTGGCCGCCGCGCTCGGCTCGTACGCCATCGGCTACCGCTTCTACTCGCGCTTCATCGCGCACCGCGTCCTGAAGGTCGACAAGACGCGGGCGACCCCCGCCGAACGCCTCGACAACGGTGTCGACTTCCACCCGACGGACCGCCGGGTGCTGTTCGGCCACCACTTCGCGGCCATCGCCGGCGCCGGCCCGCTCGTCGGCCCCGTGCTGGCCGCCCAGATGGGCTACCTGCCCGGCACCATCTGGATCGTCGTCGGCGTGATCCTGGCCGGCGCGGTCCAGGACATGGTCACGCTGTTCTTCTCCACCCGCCGCGACGGCCGCTCGCTCGGCCAGATGGCCCGGGACGAGATCGGCGCGGTCGGCGGCGTAGCGGCGCTCATCGCGGTCTTCGTCATCATGATCATCCTGCTCGCGGTGCTCGCCCTGGTCATCGTCAACGCCCTCGCCAACTCCCCTTGGGGCGTGTTCTCCATCGGGATGACGATCCCCATCGCCCTCTTCATGGGCGTCTACCTGCGCACCCTGCGCCCGGGCAAGGTCACCGAGGTCTCGCTCATCGGCGTCGCCCTGCTGCTGCTCGCGATCGTCGCCGGCGGCTGGGTCGCGGAGTCGTCCTGGGCGGAGACCTTCACCCTGGACGCGAGCACGCTCGTCATCTGGATGGTCGTCTACGGCTTCTTCGCCTCCGTGCTCCCGGTGTGGATGCTGCTCGCGCCGCGCGACTACCTGTCGACGTTCATGAAGGTCGGCACCATCGTGCTGCTCGCGCTCGGCGTGGTCGTCGCCCTGCCGACGCTGAAGATGGAGGCGGTCACCGAGTTCGCGACCAACGGCCAGGGCCCCGTCTTCGCCGGCTCGATGTTCCCGTTCGTCTTCATCACCATCGCCTGCGGCGCGCTCTCCGGGTTCCACTCCCTGATCTCCTCGGGCACCACCCCGAAGATGATCCAGAAGGAGACGCAGGTCCGGATGATCGGCTACGGCGCCATGCTGACCGAGTCGTTCGTCGCGATCATGGCGGTCATCTGCGCCTGCGTCCTCGACCCGGGCCTGTACTTCGCGGTCAACTCGCCCGCCGGCGTGCTCGGCACGACCGTCGAGAGCGCCTCCGAGGCGATCGCCAACCTCGGCTTCACCATCACGCCCGACCAGCTGAAGGCCGCGGCCGCCGCCGTGGAGGAGCCGAGCCTGCTCTCCAAGACCGGCGGCGCGCCGACGTTCGCACTCGGCATGTCGGAGATCTTCTCGGCGGTGGTCGGCGGGGCGGGCCTCAAGGCCTTCTGGTACCACTTCGCCATCATGTTCGAGGCGCTGTTCATCCTCACCACGGTCGACGCCGGCACCCGCGTCGGGCGGTTCATGCTCCAGGACACCCTCGGCAACGTCGTGCCAAAGTTCCGCGAGGTCAGCTGGAAGCCGGGCGTCTGGATCGCCAGCGCCGTGGTCGTCGGCGGCTGGGGTTACTTCCTGTGGGTCGGCGTCCACGACCCGCTCGGCGGGATCAACCAGCTCTTCCCGCTGTTCGGGATCGCGAACCAGCTGCTCGCGGCGGTCGCGCTCGCCGTCTGCACCACGCTGCTCGTGAAGTCCGGCCGCGCGAAGTGGGCCTGGGTGACGGGGGTCCCGCTGGTCTGGGACGTCGTGGTGACCCTGACGGCCAGCTGGCAGAAGGTGTTCTCGGACGACGTCAAGGTCGGCTTCTTCGCCCAGCGGGAGAAGTACGCCGACGGGATCGAGGCCGGCGAGGTCCTGGCACCCGCGAAGTCGATGGACGACATGCACACGGTCGTCACGAACGCGACCGTCGACGGCGTGCTGTCCGCGCTGTTCGCGGTCCTGATCGTGGTCGTCCTCGTGGACGCGGCCCGGGTGTGCGTCAAGGCGCTGCGGAACCCCTCGGCGGCCACCCTCACCGAGGTCCCGCACACCCAGTCCAAGCTGCTCGCGCCCGCCTCGTTCCTCCCCACCGCGGAGGAGAAGGCGGAGTTCGCCGCGGCCGGCGTCGGTCCGGACGGCGGTGTCGTCGGCTCCGGCTCCGCGGCGGAACCGGCCGCGCGATGAGGGCGCTCCTCGCGCGGGCGCGCCGCCTCGGCTTCCTGCTGCGCGAACTGACGGGCGAGAACACCTACGAGCGGTACGTGGCGCACACGCGTGCGCACGACGGGGACGCGGAGGTGCTCACCCGCCGCGCGTTCGAACACCGGCGGACGGACCGCCGCGAGGCGGATCCCCGCGAGGGCTTCCGCTGCTGCTGAACCCCCGCCGGGGACGGACGGGAAGCGGGGTGCGGACCGGAAAGGCCCGCACCCCGCTCGGCGCGGAGGCGGCGTTCACCCGGTTGCCGAAGGCTCCCCGGTGACCGGCCCGCGGCCCCGCAACGGCGGACCCCGTGCCCCTGCGTTAACAGCGGATCACATCGCGACACTAGATGTGGGGGCCGCTTCCATGAGGCACCCCCACATGTATGCTCGACCTCGCTGTCGACGCAGGGGAATCCGGTGCGAATCCGGAACTGTCCCGCAACGGTGTATGTGTGCCCATACGGGCGCCGGGAAGTCCGAAGGCCTCGCCGACAGCGCATCCGGGCCGACCGGTCCGGGTGCCGATCCGTCCGGGCCTCGTGGTGTGGGCCTGCGGACGCAAGCCGGCGTGCTCCCGTAGCGGTGAGGCATGCCCGCCCGCGCCCGTGCTCCCCGCCGCCGGCCCCGCCGAGCCAGGGAGATCCGCACCGTGACCATCGCGCCCGCCGATCCAGCTTCAGCCGTGGCCGAGCCCACCGAGGTCGACGCCCCCGGGACCGCCCTGCTGCGGACCCTGACCGACCTCACGGCCGATCTTCCCGACACCGACCCCGGACGGGTGGCCGCCGCCGCCCTCCGCGGCCGGCACGCCGGGTCGGACGCGGCGGAGCTGCGGGACCTCGCGACCGACGCGGCCGCGGGACTGATCGCCGAGGACCCGGCGTACTCCAAGCTCGCCGCCCGCCTCCTGGCCCGCACCATCGCCGAGGAGGCCGCCTCCCAGGGCTCGGTGTCGTTCTCCGACGCCGTCGCCGTCGGCCACCGCGAGGGCCTGATCGCCGACCGCACCGCGGACTTCGCGGCCCGGCACGCCGCCCGCCTGGACGCGACGATCGACCGCGCCGGCGACGACCGCTTCGAGTACTTCGGCCTGCGCACCCTCTACAGCCGCTACCTGCTCCGCCACCCGATCACCCGCAAGGTGGTCGAGACCCCGCAGCAGTTCATGCTCCGGGTGGCGTGCGGGCTCGCCGAGGACGACTCGCAGCGCTCCCTGGACGAGGTCTCCGCGCTCTACGGCCTGATGAGCCGCCTGGACTACCTGCCGTCCTCGCCGACGCTCTTCAACTCCGGTACCCGGCACCCGCAGATGTCGTCCTGCTACCTGCTCGACTCCCCGCTCGACGAGCTGGACTCGATCTACGACCGCTACCACCAGGTCGCCCGGCTCTCCAAGCACGCCGGCGGCATCGGCATCCCGTTCTCCCGCATCCGCTCGCGCGGCTCGCTGATCCGCGGCACCAACGGCCACTCCAACGGCATCGTGCCGTTCCTGAAGACCCTCGACGCCTCCGTCGCCGCCGTGAACCAGGGCGGCCGCCGCAAGGGCGCCGCCGCCGTCTACCTGGAGACGTGGCACGCGGACATCGAGGAGTTCCTGGAGCTGCGCGACAACACCGGCGAGGAGCAGCGCCGCACCCACAACCTGAACCTCGCCCACTGGATCCCGGACGAGTTCATGCGCCGGGTCAACGACGACGCCGAGTGGTCGCTGTTCTCCCCCGCCGACACGCCCGAGCTGGTCGACCTCTACGGCGAGGAGTTCGACGCCGCCTACCGCAAGGCGGAGCAGGCGGGCCTCGCCCGCCGGACCGTCAAGGCCCGTGACCTGTACGGGAACATGATGCGGACGCTCGCCCAGACCGGCAACGGCTGGATGACGTTCAAGGACGCCTCCAACCGCGCCGCCAACCAGACCGCGCTGCCGGGCCGCGTCGTGCACTCCTCGAACCTCTGCACCGAGATCATCGAGGTCTCCGACGACACCGAGACGGCCGTCTGCAACCTCGGCTCGATCAACATGGGCGCGTTCGTCACCCCCGCGGGCGACATCGACTGGGAGCGCCTGGACGACACCGTGCGGACCGCGGTGACGTTCCTGGACCGGGTCGTCGACATCAACTTCTACCCGACCGAGCAGGCCGGCCGCTCGAACAGCCGCTGGCGGCCGGTGGGCCTGGGCGCGATGGGCCTCCAGGACGTCCTGTTCAAGCTGAAGCTGCCGTTCGACTCCCCCGAGGCGAAGGCGCTGTCCACGAAGCTCGCCGAGCGGATCATGCTGACCGCCTACGAGGCGTCCTGCGACCTCGCGGAGCGCAACGGCCCGCTGCCCGCCTGGGCCGAGACCCGCACCGCGGCCGGCGTGCTGCACCCGGACCACTTCGACACCGCGCTGAACTGGCCCGAGCGCTGGGACGCCCTGCGCGCCCGGGTCGCGGAGACCGGCCTGCGCAACGCGCTGCTGCTCGCCATCGCGCCGACCGCGACCATCGCCTCGATCGCCGGCGTCTACGAGTGCATCGAGCCGCAGGTCTCCAACCTGTTCAAGCGCGAGACGCTGTCGGGCGAGTTCCTCCAGGTCAACTCGTACTTGGTGCGCGAGCTCAAGGAGCTCGGCGTGTGGGACGCCCGCACCCGCGAGGCGCTGCGCGACGCCAACGGCTCGGTGCAGGGCTTCGCCTGGATCCCCGCCGAGACGCGCGCGCTGTACCGGACCGCGTGGGAGATCCCGCAGCGCGGCCTGATCGACATGGCCGCCGCGCGGACCCCGTTCCTCGACCAGTCGCAGTCGCTGAACCTGTTCCTGGAGACGCCCACCATCGGCAAGCTGTCGTCGATGTACGCGTACGCCTGGAAGCAGGGCCTGAAGACGACGTACTACCTGCGCTCGCGGCCCGCGACCCGGATCGCCCGCGCGGCCTCCGGCTCCGCCGCCGCGGCCGCGCCCGCGCCCGCCGCCGCCGAGAACACCGGCACCACCGCCGCGGAGCAGCGGCTCGCCGTCGTCGACGCCGACGCGCTGGCCTGCTCCCTGGAGAACCCCGAGTCCTGCGAGGCCTGCCAGTAATGTCCGACACCATCCCCGCCCAGCAGCAGCACCGGACCGCGGCCGCCGCGGACCCCGCCGCCGCCCCCAAGAACCTGCTCGACCCGGGCTTCGAGCTGACCCTGCGGCCGATGCGGTACCCGGACTTCTACGACCGCTACCGCGACGCCATCAAGAACACCTGGTCCGTGGAGGAGGTCGACCTCCACTCCGACGTGGCCGACCTCGCCAAGCTCTCCCCCGAGGAGCAGCACCTGATCGGCCGCCTGGTCGCGTTCTTCGCGACCGGCGACTCGATCGTCGCGAACAACCTGGTGCTCACCCTCTACAAGCACATCAACTCCCCCGAGGCGCGCCTCTACCTCTCGCGGCAGCTGTTCGAGGAGGCCGTGCACGTCCAGTTCTACCTGACGCTGCTCGACACCTACCTGCCCGACCACGACGACCGGGTGGCGGCGTTCGCGGCGGTGGAGAACATCCCCTCCATCCGCGAGAAGGCGCAGTTCTGCTTCAAGTGGATGGACTCGGTCGAGACCATCGACCGCCTGGAGACGCAGGCCGACCGTCGGCGCTTCCTGCTCAACCTGATCTGCTTCGCCGCGTGCATCGAGGGCCTGTTCTTCTACGGCGCCTTCGCCTACGTCTACTGGTTCCGCTCGCGCGGTCTGCTGCACGGCCTGGCGACGGGCACCAACTGGGTGTTCCGCGACGAGTCGATGCACATGAGCTTCGCCTTCGAGGTCGTGGACACCGTCCGCAAGGAGGAGCCGGAGCTCTTCGACGACGAGCTGCGGCAGCAGGTCACCGACATGATCAAGGAGGCCGTCGAGGCGGAGCTCCAGTTCGGCCGGGACCTGTGCGGCGAGGGCATGCCGGGCATGAACACCGAGTCGATGCGCGCCTACCTGGAGTGCGTCGCGGACCAGCGGCTCGTCCGGCTCGGCCTGGAGCCGGTCTACGGCTCGGAGAACCCGTTCTCGTTCATGGAGCTGCAGGGCGTGCAGGAGCTGACGAACTTCTTCGAGCGGCGCGTCTCCGCCTACCAGGTGGCGGTCGAGGGCTCGGTCGGGTTCGACGAGGACTTCTAGTCCTCGCGTGGGGGCGCGGACCTGCCGGTCCGCGCCCCTAGAGTCGTCGTCCATGAACGACGGAACCACCCGCCCCGACGGGATCCACACCGGCCGCGCCGCCGCCGACGCCGCGCTCGACCACGGCTGGCTGCTGGGCCACTTCAAGCCGCCGGGCGACCCCCGGCACAGCGAGGACGTCGAGATCAAGTGGGGCGTCCACCCGCCTGGCGACGAGCGCGCCGAGTGGGCCAGGGGCGAGGTGCGCACCGCCCTGCTCGTGCTGATCAGCGGCCGGTTCCGGATGATGTTCCCGGAGCGGGACGTGGTCCTGAGCGAGCAGGGCGACTACGTGGTCTGGGGCAAGGGCGTCGACCACTCCTGGCGGGCGGAGGAGGAGTCGGTCGTGCTGACCGTGCGCTGGCCGTCGGTGGCGGGCTACCGGATCGAACCCGCCCCCTGAGGACGCCTGTTCAGCGCTCCTCCACCCGCATGAGCAGCCGCTTCGGATGCAGGGTGATCCCTATCTTCGTCCCCGAATCGGTGCCCTCGACCGGCGACAGCCGCCAGCGCGGGGCGAACGTGGCCAGCAGTATCGCCAGTTCGGCCAGACTGAAGTGGTCGCCGGGGCACTTCCGGTTGCCGACCCCGAACGGCATCATCGCGAACTCCGGCACGTCCCCCGCCCGTTCCGGCGTCCAGCGGTCCGGGTCGAACTCCAGGTGCCGCTCGAAGGACCGCGGGTCGCGCTGCATCGCGTACGGGCTGTAGACGATGTCGGAGCCGGCCGGTATCAGGTACCCGCCCAGGGTCGTCTCGGCCACCGAGCGCCGGGTGAAGATCCAGGCGGCGGGCCGTATCCGCATCGCCTCGGTGACGACGTTGCGGGTGTGCGGGAGGCGGCCGAGGTCGGCGAAGGAGACCGGCCGGCCGCCGGTGACCGCGTTCACCTCCTCGACCAGCCGCTTTTCGTGGTCGGGGTGCTCGGAGAGCAGGTGGAAGGTCCAGGCGATGGTCGAGGCCACGTTCTCCGCGCCCGCGACCAGGAGCGAGACGACGTGGTCGTGCACCTCGCGGTCGTCGAGCGGCCGCCCGTCGGCGTCCGTGCCCGCGAGGAGTTCGGCGAGGACGTCGGGGTGCTGCTCGCCGGAGGCCCGGCGCTCGGCGACGATCTGGTCGACCAGCCGGTGCAGGTCGGCGAGCGCCCGCTCGAAACGGCGCTGGGCGGGCGTCGGCACGCGGTGCAGCGGGCCGACGGAGAGCACCATCCGCCGGTACAGGCCCTCGAAGACGGTGTGCAGCGAGGCGCTGACGTCGTCGGCCGTGCGGCCGATGGAGTCGACGACGAGCAGCGACCGGGAGACGATCCGCACGGCGGCGGCGAACAGGTGGGCGCCGACGTCGACGGTGGTCCCGGCCTCCCAGCGGTCCGCCGCGGCGCGCGCCTCCTCCTCCATCACCTTCGCGTACTCGGCGATCCGCTCGGGCCGGAAGGCCGGCTGGATCATCCGCCGCTGCCGCCGGTGCTCGCGGCCGTTGCTGGTCGCGACGCCCTTGCCGAGCAGCACCTCCAGGGTGTCCCACAGCGGCCCGCCGACCTCGTACTCCGGCCGCTTCAGGAGCGTGCCCACCAGCTCGGGCGCGTTGACCGCGTACGCGGTGCGCGGGCCGAGGCGGAGCCGGACGAGGTCGCCGTGGTCGCGCAGCGAGGCCAGGAACGCCAGCGGGTCGCGCAGCAGCGGGCCTGCGTGCCCGGCCAGCGGGAGGCCACCGGGGACCAGCGGCGGGACGCGGGCGCCGGGGGCGCGCGCGGTGGTGGGGGGGACGGAGGCCGAGGTCATGACTCACCTGCCGGGTCGCTGAGGTAGGGCGGGGTGGTGCGGTCGTCCCAGCTGTCCACCTGGTACCGGCCGGACTCGTGGTGGAACCAGTAGACGGAGCTGAACCAGTTGCGCATGTTGCCGACGCAGGAGAGGAGGGCGGCGCCGACCTCGCGGCCGTGGGCGGTCCCGTCGCAGGTGGCGTCGTGGGCGAGCCGCTCGACCTCCCGCTCGGCGCGGAGGAACTCGGTGACGCAGCCGGTCACCCGGCGGCGCAGCTCCGCGACGGCCTGTTCGAGGGAGAGCCCCTCGTGGTGGATCAGGCTGATGCCGAGGTTGTGGATCTCGTCGCCGGCGAGCTCCTTGGGCAGCGAGCAGAGGTCGTTGTACCAGGCGGAGAAGTCCTGGGTGGCGAGCGCCGCCTGCCGGTAGGCGGGGTGCTCGCGGAAGGCGGCGGGGAGCTCCAGACCGGCGCAGGCCTCCAGGAGGTCGGTCCACGTCCGGTGCGCGAAGGTGAGCCGGCGCAGCTCCACGTACTCCGCCACGGTGGGGACGGTGCCGGTGCGGCGGTTGTCGAACTCGCGGTCGTAGGCGTCGATGACCGGGTGGAAGTGGCGGGCGAAGCGGTCGTTCCAGTCGAGTCCGACGCGGCCGTACATCCGCAGCACGCAGTCGGCGAAGGCGGCGACCAGCGGGTCGGGGTGGGCCAGGTGGCGGGCGGGGGCGTCGAGCGCCGCGTGCAGCCGGAAGCACAGCTGCCGCCAGGCGTCGGTGCGGCCGTGGACGACGTCCCGGTCGTGGCGGTCGTCCCAGGCGAAGAACCAGCTGCTGAAGTCGGCTATCGCGGAGAGCAGGTCGTCGGGGGCGCCCAGGTAGTAGCCGGCGACGAGGTCGGTGTACCGCAGGTCGTCGGCGTAGGCCTCGACCTTCTCGGGCGCCATGAGCCGCTTCTCCAGGAGCCAGGTGCGGGTGGTCTCCTGCAGGCGGGGCCAGTACGGATGGAGCCGGCGGTGGAACGTCTCCTCGATCACCGGGATCCTGAGGGCGGATGGGACGGGGACGGCGGGGACCGGGTCCATCCGGGTCGGTGCGGTGCTGCGGGAGAACGCTGCCACGGCAATCCCCTCTCAACTGCCCCGTACGGGTGGGCATTTGCTCCGTCCCCTACCCACTGGCGCACGCAATGCCTCCTGATGGAGCCCTTTCTTGTCCAACTCTGAACGTTCCTGTCGTTCCAGGGGTCCCATGACATGCCAACGGCCCCGCACCGGGCAGGAGTTCCCGGTACGGGGCCGTCGTCGGGCCGCGGGGCGCGCTCAGGCGTTGGGCACCGTCTCGTAGCGCGGGGTGCCCTCCTCCATCTGCCGCAGGGCGTCCTTGCGCTCGCGCTTGGACAGCCGGTCGATGTAGAGCCGGCCGTAGAGGTGGTCCGTCTCGTGCTGGAGGCAGCGGGCGAAGTACCCGGTGCCTCGGACCTTGATCGCGTTGCCCCGGGCGTCCTGGCCGTGGACGACCGCGGTGTCGGGGCGGGCGAGGGAGGCGTAGGCGGTGGGGACGGAGAGGCAGCCCTCGTTGGAGTCGTCGAGGTTGCGGGCCTCGGCGGGGAGCTCCTGGAGGACGGGGTTGACGACCACGCCGGTGTGGCGGACGCCGTCGTCGTCGGGGCAGTCGTAGACGAAGACCTTCAGGTCGACGCCGATCTGGTTCGCGGCCAGGCCGACGCCCTCGGCCGCCTTCTGGCTGGCGAACATGTCGTCGACCAGGGCGGCGAGCTCGTCCCCGAACTCGGTCACCTGAGCGCACTCCCGGTGCAGCACCGGGTTCCCGACGACGGTGATGGGGCGGGCGGTCCCGCGCGCGCGGTAGGCCTCCTCGCGGGCCTCGCAGTCCTCCGTGTCGATGACGAATCCCTCGTCGTCCACCGGGGTCTGCCGATCGGTGTCCTGCTGCGCCATGTCCGCGTGAAGCCTTCCTCGTCCGGTGTGTGCGCGTACAGCCTACGGCCCGCCGCCGACAGCCCGCAGGCCCCGGGCGGGGCCGGGGCCCGTGGCGGCGGCGGGGGGTCAGCAGACCTCTTCGAGGTCCCGCCAGTCGCGCGAGTCGGGGCTGTCGGCGACCCAGCCGTCCAGCAGCCCGCGGACGAGCGCGGGGGGCGCGGCGATGCCGCACTCGCGCTCCGGCACCCACAGGGAGCCGATGCCGGTCCCTGCGGTGCGGTGCCCGAGCGGGCCGGGCCGGCCGGGCTCGCTGTGGTCGTGCGGGTCGAGGTGCTCGCCGTCGCCCTCGTCGCTCGGCATCCGGCTCTCGGAGCACATCCGGCACAGCAGCCGGACCGACGACGACCAGTCCTCGGCGGCGAACCCCGCGTCGGCGGCGAGCGTCTCCAGGGCGTCCCGGTCGGCCTCGGTGGCCGCTTCCAGGAGCACCACCCAGGTGGGCACCGGGGACGGCGCCCAGAGCTCGATCTCGTCGAAGACGGGGAACGAGCCTCCGGTGGACTCGATGGTCCGCTCGCCGTGCGGGACGCCGTCGTGGAGCACGACCTCGCCCCAGCGGCGGCCCGAGGACGGCAGCGGGATGGACTGGATCTCCATCCGCGCGGGGTCGATCCGCCGCCCCCACACCACCTCGGCCTCGCCCTCGGGCGAGAGGCGCACGGCGGCGCTGCCCAGCTCCATGCCGGTCGGCTCGCCGGGCTCCGCGGTGCCGCCGGGCACCTTGAGGCCGTAGGCCTGCCAGGCGCGGCGGGCGAGCGGCCAGTCCTGGAGCGCGGTCGCCGCGATGCCGACGTTCCACCAGTCGGGCGCACCGGCCTCGCGGTCCAGGAGGGCGACCGCGCGGAGGCCGGCCGCGCGGGCCTGCTCCCAGTCGTGCCGGAACTTGTGCAGCAGGGCGAGGTTGAACCAGGACTCCGACAGCCACGGCTCGAGATCGGCCGCCCGGGTCAGCAGGGCGCCGGCGTCCTCGTACCGCCCGTCGCCGATCAGCGTGAACGCGCGGTCGGTCGCCTGCCGCCACGAGGCGGACGGCCGGTGCCGTACCTTCCCGAAGATCCTCACGATTCCCGCCTGCAGGTCGCTCTCGGTCATTGCCCTGGACATCCCCGGACATCCCCTCCTTCGCATCCAACCATGCCCGGTAGGAGGGCCGCTCCCTACCGGGTGGTTACCCCGGTGGCCCCGGGCTCAGACCGCCCCGGGCCAGGACGCGCGCCAGGGATTCGACCACCTGGGGCGAGTAGTCCCGGGCGGCGCCCAGCCGCAGCCGCTCCAGGGCGCGCAGTCCGCCGCCCCCGGGTGCCCCGGTGAGGTCGTCGTACGCGTTCACCGCGCGGACGATCCGCGCGGGCAGCGGCTGGTCCCGGTAGGGCTCCGCCTGCCGCTCGACGACGTCGGCCACCGCGTCGGGCACCCCCGTCTGCCGGACCACCGCGCCGCCCAGGCGCGCGATGCGCCGCTGCTCGGCCGGCGGCAGTTCGGCGGTGGCCCCGCCGCGCACCGGGTCGACCAGGGAGAGCTGGCCGATGTCGTGCATCAGCGCCGCGTACTCCAGGACGGTCAGCTCCGGCTCCGAGAGACCGAGGTCGCGCCCCACCGCGCGGCTGAGCGCGGCCACCCTGCGGGCGTGCCCGTGCGGGGTGTGCCCGGCGATCTCGGTGGCCCTGGCCAGCGAGGCCATGGTCTGCCGGTAGGTGGTCCGCACGGCCGCGTACCGCCGGGCGGAGAGCTGGGTGAGCAGCAGCGGCACCGCGCACACCGGCAGCGCCCAGACGCCCGCCACGGTGACCCCGAGCGCCATGACCACCCCCGTCGCGCACACCGCCGACCCGACGCCCGCCAGCGCCCGCAGCCCGTCCCGCAGCAGCGGGGCGTACGGCCAGCCGGTGCGGGCCCGGGCGACGGCCGCGGCGAGGACGGCGTCGCAGAGCGCGGTGAGGCCGAGCACCATCACCAGGTAGGCGGGGTGCCACGGGCCGGGCGGGAGCCCGCGCAGCGGCTCGCAGCAGACGGCGGCGAAGGCCGTCGTCAGGAGCCGCCGGGCGGCGTCGACGGCGGCGGGTCCGTGCCCCCGGGCCAGCGCGGGAGCGGCCCCGGCGAGGCCCCCGGCCACGACGACCGCCACCACCTGGGGCGCCCCGGGTCCCGAGAGCGCGTACGCGAGGGCCGCCGCCGTGCCCAGGGGGGCCGGTTCGCGCTCCTCGGCCCCGGGCCGGCGCAGCAGCTCGCCGACGGCGACCAGCACCCCGAAGGCGAGCGCGGTCCCTCGGGCGTCCACACCGTGCCAGAGGGTGTCCGCAAGCCCGTGGACGGCGGTCAGCGCGGCCGCGAGGACCACGGCGACGACGGCGGGCGGCCGCTCCCGGTTCACGGGCGGCCGCTCCCGGTTCACGGGCGGCCGCCGGGGGCGCGGGACGGCTGCGGATGCTCGGCGGGCCTCCGCGCGGGGGGCGGGTGCGGGGCGGAGGACGGTGCAGGTGTGGGCGGGCGCTGCGGGGCGGAGGACGTTTTCGCGGCGGAGGGCTGCGGGGCGGAGGGCGTTTTCGCGGCGGGAGGCCGCCGGGCGGAGGACGATTTCGCGGCGGAGGGCTGCGGGGCGGGCGACGATTCCGGGGTGCCGGTCGCCGGCACGGCTCCCGGCCCGCCGGGTGACCACGGCTCCTCCGAGGTCACCGCCGGGTTCCACCCGTGCCGCTCGATGGCCCGCGTGAACGCCGCCACCACCTCCGCGTCGAACTGCGTCCCCGCACAGCGCCGCAGCTCCCCCACCGCGACCTCGACCGGGCGCGCGCGGTCGTAGGAGCGGGTCGACGTCATCGCGTCGAAGGCGTCCGCGACGGCGACCATCCGGGCCGCCCGAGGGATCTGCTCGCCGCGCAGGCCGTAGGGGTAGCCGCTGCCGTCCATCCGCTCGTGGTGGTGGAGGATCGCCGCGCGGGCGTCCCCCAGGAAGCCGATCCCGCGCACCATCTCGTGGCCGTACTCCGGGTGCAGCTCGATCACCCGGCGCTCCTCGGGGGTGAGCGGCCCGTCCTTGCGCAGCAGCCGGGTGGGCACGCCGAGCTTGCCGACGTCGTGCAGGATGCCCGCGAACCGCAGCACCTCGACCCGGTCGGCGTCCATGCCGAGCTCGCGGGCGATCATCACCGAGGCCCGGCCGACCCGCTCGCTGTGGCCGCGCGTGTAGCGGTCCTTGATGTCGACCGCCTGGACCAGCGCCCGGATCGTCGCCTGGTGCGCGGCCCGCTCGCGGTGGTACTGGGCGAACGCCCACAGGGAGACGTACATCGGCAGCAGCACCAGGAGGGCGGCCGAAGGACCGTAGGGGCTGCGCCACAGGACGGCCATCATGAGGCCGGCCAGACCGTGCACCAGGTTGGCGGCCGGGGTGCGGCGCAGCGCGATCCGGCAGACGCTGCCCAGGGACTGCCGGTCGGCCAAAGCCCGCACCCCGCCGTCGAGGGCCGTCAGCGTGACGCAGAACGCCAGCGAGGCGACGACCGAGGGCAGCAGGACGGAGGGCAGGTCGGCGGCGGCCACGGCGGCGGGGCCGCCGAGCAGCCGGTGCACCTGGGCGGCGACCCAGCAGGCGAGCGCCAGCTCTGCGGCCCGCCAGACGCGCCGCAGCCAGGCGGGACGCTGCTCGACCCGGCTCAGCAGCGACCCCGGCACGGCGACGAGCGCGGCTGCCGCCGGCGGCAGCAGGAAGGCCCCCGCGAGGAGCACCGGGAAGAAGGCGCCCAGATAAGGCCGCCGGCTCAGCCGCTCACAGGCCGCGTACAGCGCGGCGAGGACGGCGACGGTCGGCCCCCACCGGCCCAGGTCCGCCGGAGCCGCGCAGACGGCCGCGGCGACGACGGCGCAGGCGATGTACGCACACGCCGCCGGCGGCACCCCCCGCATCGCACGCACCTCCCGGACGCCCGAGTATCAGTCGTCCGGAGAATAGGGCGGCCGTGGGCGTCGGCGGGAGGCATCGGCGAAGGCGGCCTTCACGGGACAGGCGGATTAGCACGTTCGAGTGAAAACGCCCTGCGCCCTGTCCGTCATGGCTGCGCGTCCGCGCCGCGCCCGGGCCGTGGCCACCGGGCGCGGACGGGGTCAACGTCCTTGCGTGCTCGGCGAGTCGGCGGTCGACGCGGCGACGTCCTGCTCGGGAACGGCCTGCCCGGCGCGGATCAGCTCGATCCGCCCCATCACCTTCGACCGCAGGTCCGCGGGCACGTCGTCGCTGCCGCAGCAGCGCTTCACCAGCTTCTTGACGGCCTGCTCGAGGCCGTACTTCTCCAGACAGGGCGAGCACTCGTCGAAGTGGGTCTCGAACTTGGTGCAGTCGCTGTCCGGCATCTCGTGGTCGAGGAACTCGTAGAGATGGTCGAGGACCTCGGAGCAGTCCGTCTCGTGCGGCTCTCCGCAGCTCATGAGCCCGAACCTTTCGCGTCGCCCGAATCGCCGGCGCCGGCCGGGACCAGTCCGCGCTCGCGGGCGTAGTCCTCCAGCATGCCCCGCAGCTGGCGGCGGCCCCGGTGGAGCCGGGACATGACCGTACCGATGGGGGTTCCCATGATGTCGGCGATCTCCTTGTAGGCAAACCCCTCGACGTCCGCGAGGTAGACCGCGATGCGGAACTCCTCGGGGATCGCCTGCAGCGCCTGCTTCACGTCGGAGTCCGGCAGGTGGTCCAGCGCCTGCGACTCCGCCGAGCGGAGCCCGGTCGACATGTGGGACTCGGCCCGCGCGAGCTGCCAGTCCTCGATCTCCTCCGCCCCGCTGCGCAGCGGCTCGCGCTGCTTCTTGCGGTAGGAGTTGATGAACGTGTTGGTCAGGATGCGGTACATCCACGCCTTGAGGTTGGTGCCCTCGCGGAACTGGTGGAACGAGCCGTACGCCTTGGCGTAGGTCTCCTGGACCAGGTCCTCGGCGTCGGCGGGGTTGCGCGTCATGCGCAGCGCCGCCGAGTACATCTGGTCGAGGAATCCGAGGGCGTCCCGCTCGAAGCGCGCGTTGCGCTCGTCGGCGGTCTCCTCGGGCACCGTGTTGCGACCGTCCTCGGTCCCGCTGACAGGACCCACCTCCTCCGCGACTGCGGCGGACCCGAGCCCGGATCCGCTCGTCTCGGAGAATAGTCGACCTTGGGGGGACACTTCCTGTCGAACGTGTCCGCCCGGCGCCCTGACCCGGGCGTCGCGCGCCGCCGGCAGCACGGACCAGTCCAGGTCGGCGCGGCTCGTGCGACTCGGGCAGATGGTCGAACCCATGCGGCGGACTTCCTTCCCACGTACGTCTCTTGCGTCCACTTGCGTCGCGCGCGCTTCTGTGCACCCGACGTGCGTGTCAACAGAAGCCCGGCGCCGCGCATTCCCGCCCGACGGGCGAAGGTCCGCGGGAATCCGCGACGGTGGTCCCGGGCGACGGGTGACGCAGGTCCCGCTCACCGCTCCCGCAGCCAGCCGCCCACCGCGGCGACCAGACCGGCGAGCGCCTCCTCCTGGGTGAGCGGCGCGCGCTTCGGCACGGCGAAGCCGTGGTCGCCGTGGGGGACCTCGACCAGGCGGTGGGGTCCCTCGGGAAACTCCTCCGGCCTCCCGAAGGGGTCCCTCCCGCCCTGCACGACGAGGGTCGGCGCCCCGGCGCCGAGCAGTTCGTCCGCGCGGGAGCGCTCCGGCCGCCCCGGCGGGTGCAGCGGGAAGCTGAGCGCGAGCACCGCGTGTGCCCCCAGGTCGGCCGCGGTGCGGCAGGCGACCCGCGCGCCCGCGCTCCGCCCGCCGGCCACGACGGGCAGCCCCCGTGCGGTGAGCGCCGGCCACAGGCCGCGCCAACCCGCGTCCAGCGTCTTCGGCGCGGGCGCCAGCCTGCGGCCCGCCACCCGCCACGGCTGCTCGACGAGGGCGACGCTCACGCCCTGGGCGGGCAGCGCGGCGGCGAGCGCCTGGAGGTCGCGGGCCTCGACGCCGCCGCCCGCCCCGTGGCTCACGGCGAGCACCAGGCGCGCTTCGGGTGCTTCCGCCGAGGGCTCGTGCCAGGTGATGCGGGCGTCCCCGGTCGGCGTTGAGACGGTCTCGCTCGATGTCCCGCGCGGGGATGCGTTCTGTGTCACGCACCCATCCTGCCGCGCGGGGCCCCTGGGAACCCGCTCTCAGAAGAGCGTGGGCTCCTCCGGCGCCGCGAGCTCCTCCAGCAGCTCCGGACCGTTGTTCCTGACGTTGCTGACCGCCGTCGAGACGGGATAGGCGCGCATCAGGCCCTCGGGAGGCGGGGCCAGCAGCCCCCGCAGGTCGTCGAGGCCGGTGCGGGACGGGTCGAGCCAGGCGTCCCAGCGGTCCGGGGTGAGCATCAGCGGCATCCGGGGGTGGATGTCGGAGAGCGAGCGCGGGCCCTCGGCGGGCGCGACGGCCAGCGGGGACGTCTCCGCCTCCGTGGTGACCACGGAGCAGGTGACCCACCAGGCGAGCGGATGGTCGTCGGCGAGCGTGCGGTCGCGCCAGAACTCGTAGAGGCCGGCCATGGCGAAGACCGAGCCGTCGGCGGGCGTGACGAAGTAGGGCTGCTTGCGGGGCCGCTTCTTCTTCCCCTCGACCTCCTTCTCCCGCTCGGCGCTCCCGGTGACCCACTCGTAGTAGCCGTCGGCCGGCAGCAGGCAGCGCCGGGAGGCGAACGGCTTGCGGAACGACGGCTTCTCGTGGAGGGTCTCGCTGCGCGCGTTGATCATCCGGGCGCCGCCCTCGGGGGACTTCGACCAGGACGGCACCAGGCCCCACTTCAGCTTCCGCAGCTGGCGAACCGGACGCTTGTCGTCGGCGTCCTTGAGAGGGCGTTCGAGAACCGCGTAGACCTCCTTCGTGGGGGCCACGTTGTAGTCGGGAGGCAGGGCCTCCTCGGCGTCGCCCACGGGGGACTCCTCGACCTCGAAGATCCCCGCCAGGTCCTCCGGCTTCCGACTCGCCGCATACCGTCCGCACATACGTGCCAGACTGCCACGTTCCCCCAGCTGCCGAGGAGCTCACGCGGAAATGGACCCGAACGACCTCTCCGACCTCTGGAGCCGCGTGTTCGGCGCCCAGCCGGACCCCGAGCCGTGGCTCGTCGTCGCCACCGGCCTGGCGGCGCTCGCCGTGACCGCCTTCCGGCCGGCGTGGCGGATAGCCCGCAACGCGATCACCATCGCGCACGAGGGCGGCCACGGCCTGACCGCCCTGCTGACCGGCCGCACCCTGCACGGCATCCGGCTGCACTCGGACACCTCGGGCCTCACCGTGAGCCGCGGCCGGCCGACCGGCTTCGGGATGATCCTCACCGCGGCCGCCGGCTACACCGCGCCCCCGCTGCTCGGCCTCGGCGGCGCCTGGCTGCTCGCCGCGGACCACATCACCCTCCTGCTGTGGCTGGCGACGGCCCTGCTGCTCGCCCTGCTCGTCATGATCAGGAACTGGTACGGGGCGCTCACCGTCGTCGTCACCTGCGCCGCGTTCCTGGTCGTCTCGGCCTTCGCCCCGGCCGAGGTGCAGGCGGGGTTCGCCTACGCCGTCGTGTGGTTCCTGCTCCTCGGCGGGGTCCGCCCGGCGTTCGAGCTCCAGGCCAAGCGCCGCCACGGCCACGCCGGCGACTCCGACGCCGACCAGCTCGCCCGGCTGACGCACGTCCCGCCGCTGGTGTGGCTGCTCTTCTTCCACGTCGTCTCCCTGTGCGCGCTGACGGGCGGCGGGCGCTGGCTGCTGGGGCTCTAGCGGAGCCCCGCTGTCACCCTGAGCCACTAAGGTGGACGCATGACCGCCACCTCCGCGTCCACCGCCCTCTGGCCCGCCCCGCAAGCGAGCGGACCCGTCGTCGCGAGGGTCACCGTGCCCGGGTCGAAATCGGTCACCAACCGTGGCCTCGTCCTCGCGGCGCTGGCCGCCGAGCCCGGCTGGCTGCGCCGCCCGCTGCGCTCGCGGGACACCCTGCTGATGGCGGACGCGCTGCGCGCGATGGGCGTCGGCATCGAGGAGACGGTCTCCTCCAGCTCGGCGGGCACCGGCGGCCCCGGCGGCGAGGCCTGGCGGGTCATCCCGGCCGGACTGCACGGCCCCGCGGCGGTCGACGTGGGCAACGCGGGCACGGTCATGCGCTTCCTGCCGCCCGTCGCGACCCTGGCCGACGGACCCGTCCGGTTCGACGGCGACCCCCGCTCCTACGAGCGCCCCCTCGGCGCGGTGATCGACGCCCTGCGCGCCCTCGGCGCCCGCATCGACGACGACGGCCGCGGCGCCCTCCCCCTGACGGTCCACGGCGGCGGCGCGCTCGACGGCGGCCGCGTCGAGATCGACGCCAGCAACTCCTCGCAGTTCGTCAGCGCGCTGCTGCTCGCCGCGCCGCGCTTCAACCAGGGCGTCGAGGTGCGGCACGTCGGCAGGGCGCTGCCGTCGCTGCCCCACATCCGGATGACGGTCGACATGCTGCGGTCCGTCGGCGCCCAGGTCGACGAGCCGGAGACGGGCGGCGAGCCGAACGTCTGGCGGGTCTCGCCCTCCGCGCTGCTCGGCCGCGACCTCACCGTCGAGCCCGACCTGTCCAACGCCCAGCCGTTCCTGGCCGCGGCCCTGGTCACCGGCGGCCGGGTCGTCATCCCCGACTGGCCGGAGCGCACCACCCAGCCCGGCGACCAGCTGCGCGAGATCTTCACCGCCATGGGCGGCTCCTGCGAGCTGACCGAGGCCGGCCTGACGTTCACCGGCGGCGGCTCGGTCCACGGCATCGACGTCGACCTCTCCGAGGTCGGCGAGCTCACCCCCGGCATCGCCGCCGTCGCGGCCCTCGCCGACGGCCCCTCCACCCTCCGCGGCGTCGCCCACCTGCGCCTGCACGAGACCGACCGGCTCGCGGCGCTCACCAAGGAGATCAACGAGCTCGGCGGCGACGTCACCGAGACGGCCGACGGCCTCCACATCCGCCCCCGCCCCCTGCACGGCGGCACGTTCCACACCTACGACGACCACCGGATGGCCACCGCGGGCGCGGTGATCGGCCTGGCCGTCGAAGGCGTCGCCATCGAGAACGTCGGCACGACCGCCAAGACCCTGCCGGACTTCCCGGAGATGTGGACCGACATGCTGAGCGGGGTCGCGAGCCGGCCGGGAAGCTGACGCCATGCGCCGCTACGGCAAGCACACCGACGAGGACGACATCCGCGCGCGTCCCAACCGCAAGGGCAACCGCCCGCGCACCCACATCCGCCCCAAGCACGAGGACGCCGTCGCCGGCATGGTCCTCACCGTCGACCGCGGCCGGCTGACCTGCCTGGTCGACGGCACCGTGGTGCACGCCATGAAGGCGCGCGAACTCGGCCGCAAGGCCGCCGTCGTGGGCGACCGGGTGGCGATCGTCGGCGACCTGTCCGGGGAGAAGGACACCCTCGCCCGGATCGTGCGCATCGAGCCGCGCACGTCCGTCCTGCGGCGCACCGCGGACGACGACGACCCCTACGAGCGGGTCGTCGTCGCCAACGCCGACCAGCTCGCGATCGTCACCGCGCTCGCCGACCCCGAGCCGCGCCCGCGCATGATCGACCGCTGCCTGGTCGCCGCCTTCGACGGCGGTCTGGAGCCGCTCCTGGTGCTCACCAAGAGCGACCTGGCCTCCGCCGAGAGGCTCCTGGAGACCTACGCCGCCTTCGGCCTGCGGCACGTGGTCACCAGCCGCGAGGAGCTGGAGAACGGCCAGGCCGCCGAGCTGGTGCGCGAGCACCTGGACGGCAAGGTCACCGCGTTCGTGGGCCACTCCGGCGTCGGCAAGACGACCCTGGTCAACACGCTGGTGCCGGCGGACCGGCGGCGCACGACCGGACACGTCAACGCGGTGACCGGCCGCGGCCGGCACACCACCACCTCGGCCCTCGCCCTGCCCCTGGCGGACGACGCGGGCTGGGTGGTCGACACCCCGGGCGTGCGCTCCTTCGGCCTCTTCCACGTCGACCCCGCCCGGGTCATCCACGCCTTCCCCGACCTCGAACCCGGCACCGAGGACTGCCCGCGCGCCTGCTCCCACGACGAGCCCGACTGCGCGCTCGACGCCTGGGTGGCCGACGGGCACGCCGACCCGCAGCGCCTGTACTCCCTGCGCCGCCTCCTCGCCACCAGGGAGCGGCGGGAGGGCGACTAGGGCCCCGGGAGCGCGCACGGCGGGTCGTCTGCCGGGACCGGTCGGATTGCGGCATCATCACAACAGCCTGATCCCAGGCGGACGGTCCGGTCGGCGAGAGAGGCTCCCCATGGCGTGGCTGCTGGTCGTCGCGGCCGGTCTCCTGGAGACGGGTTTCGCGGTCTGTCTCAAGCTCTCCAACGGGTTCACCCGCCTCTGGCCGACGATCGCCTTCTGCCTGTTCGCGCTCGGCAGCTTCGGCCTCCTCACCCTCGCCCTGAAGAAGCTGGACGTCGGTCCCGCGTACGCGGTGTGGACGGGCATCGGGGCCGCCGGCACGGCGATCTACGGGATGCTCTTCCTCGGGGACGTGGTCTCCACGCTCAAGCTGGTGTCGATCACGCTGGTCATCGTCGGCGTCATCGGTCTGCAGCTCTCCGGCTCGGCGCACTGACCCGCCCCCCGGCGCCCTGGCGGTGGGGCCCGCCGGCCCGCTCGCGTCCCGGTTCCGCCGGGGCGACGACGTAGGACAGCGCCAGGCGGACGGCGACCTCGCACTCGCGCAGCACGTCCTTGGCACTCTCGTCGCCGCCGCGCTCCCCCAGGACCCAGGCCGCCGCGCGATCGCGCACCTGGGCCAGCAGCTCGCCCGGGGCGGGCAGCGGACCGTCCGCGCGGCGCTGCGCCGGCACCCCGGGGCGCGAGCGGGCGCCGACCCGGGCGAGGACCGGCAGCCGCTCGCCCCAGCAGCCGGTGAGCAGGGCCCGCACGAGCGCGTTGGCCCGGGCGGCCCGCAGGGTCCAATCCCCCATCGCGTCGAGGCCCCCGGACGCGAGCGCCCGGTCCACGCCGGTGAGGAAGCCGTCGGCCTCGCGCCGCACCAGCGCGCGGGCGATGCCGTCCTTGCTGCCGAACTCGTTGTAGAGGGTCTGCCGGGACACCCCGGCGGCGGCGGCCACGTCGACCATCCGCACCGCAGACCACGGGCGGCGGGCGAGCGCCGTGTAGGCGGCGTCCAGCAGGGCTTCGCGCGCTGTGGGCATCGTCGGCCTCCCACTCGGGCCGGTCGGTCCGTCCGGCCTGCGCTCAGAGTTGACGCGTGGTGGCGGGGTGTCAATAGCCCCCGCGGGCCCCGCCGGAGCGGGACGGGCGCTGTGGTCCGCCCCAGGGGAGATCGGTAGGGTCGTGGCCATGCCCGACTACCACGACGACCTGCGCCTGGCCCACGTCCTGGCCGACGCCGCCGACGCCACCACCATGGAGCGGTTCAAGGCCCTCGACCTCGAGGTCGAGACCAAGCCGGACCTGACGCCGGTCACCGAGGCGGACAAGGCGGCCGAGGAACTGATCCGCGGTCACCTCAAGCGCGCCCGGCCGCGCGACGCGGTCCTCGGCGAGGAGTACGGGGTGGAGGGCAGCGGCCCCCGGCGCTGGGTGATCGACCCGATCGACGGCACCAAGAACTACGTGCGCGGGGTCCCGGTGTGGGCCACCCTGATCTCCCTGATGGAGGCCGGCGAGCACGGCTTCCAGCCCGTGGTCGGCCTGGTCTCCGCGCCCGCCCTGGGCCGCCGCTGGTGGGCCGCGAAGGGCCACGGCGCCTTCACCGGCCGCAGCCTCACCTCCGCGAGCCGGATGTCGGTCTCGAAGGTCGCCGAACTCCGGGACGCGTCCTTCGCGTTCTCCTCGCTCTCCGGCTGGGAGGAGCGCGGCCTGCTCGACGGCGTCCTCGACCTCACCCGCGCCGTCTGGCGCACCCGCGGCTACGGCGACTTCTGGCCGTACATGATGGTCGCCGAGGGCTCCGTCGACGTGTGCGCGGAGCCGGAGCTGTCGCTGTGGGACATGGCGGCGAACGCGATCATCGTGGAGGAGGCCGGCGGCCGCTTCACCGGCCTCGACGGCCGTCCGGGCCCGCACAGCGGCGACGCGGCGGCCTCGAACGGGTTGCTCCACGGCGACCTGCTGGGGTACGTGGGCACCCGCCGCTGAAACCCCTGAGCGCGCCGGGCGCGTGGGCCGGAGGGGCGCCCCGGAGGCGGACCGAGCCCTGAGGAGCACGGCCCTCTTGCTGGCCGACGCCTCGGGCTGCCACTCTGGAACCCCTACTTGTGAACTTGTGAATCGTTTCGCTAGCAGGTGAGCAGGTGGGACAACCCTCAGGAGGTGGCTCCATTCATGCTCGTCCGTGACGCCATGACCACCGTGGTCCTCACCGTCGGCCCGAACCACACCCTCCGCCAGGCGGCCCGGCTGATGGCCGACCGCCGCGTCGGCGCGGCCGTCGTGCTCGACGGCGACAACAGCGGGCTCGGGATCCTCACCGAGCGCGACATCCTCATCTCGGTCGGGTCGGGGCAGAACCCCGACCACGAGCGGGCCGGTACGCACACCACGACGGACGTCGTCTTCGCCACCCCGTCGTGGACCCTGGAGGAGGCCGCCGACGCGATGGCCAACGGCGGCTTCCGGCACCTGATCGTCCTCGACGGGTCCGAACCCGTCGGCATCGTCTCCGTGCGCGACATCATCGCGTGCTGGGCCCCGAGTCGGCGACAGGAGGCGACTCTCTCCGCGGGCTGACCACGCGCCGGGGTGCGGGCCGGGTCCCACAATGGACATTGTCCAACTCCGATTCGTATCCAGAATCACACCCGTTCAGAATCGGCGGGGCCGACTGTTAGGCTTTGCCTCATGAGTGACCTGTTGGAACGACTGCGCGGACGCGGCTGGCGCGTGACCGCGCAGCGTCGTGTCGTGGCCGAGGTGCTCGACGGGGACCACGTCCACCTGACGGCCGACGAGGTGCACGCCCGTGCCGTCGCACGGCTGCCGGAGATCTCGCGCGCCACCGTCTACAACACCCTCGGCGAGATGGTCTCGCTCGGCGAGGTGATCGAGGTCTCCACCGACAAGCGCGCCAAGCGCTACGACCCGAACGCCCACCGCCCCCACCACCACCTGGTGTGCGCGAGCTGCGGCACGATCCGGGACGTCCACCCGGCGGGCAACCCGCTGGCGGACCTGCCCGACACCGAGCGCTTCGGCTTCACCGTGTCCGACGTCGAGGTCACCTACCGGGGCGTCTGCCCGAGCTGCGCCGCGGCCTGAGCCGCGCGGCGGTCCGCGCGCGGACCGCGGTTCCGTTTCGTGAACGCCTCCGCACACCACGAAGGGCCCGGGACTCTTCCGAGTCC
>NZ_JBHWZH010000087.1:0-26112 GCF_042728285.1 Streptomyces sp. NPDC060194
GACCCGGCCCGACAGGGCCGGGTCGTCCGTGTCGGGCCGTCCGGTGTCGGGCCGTCAGCTCCAGCTGGCGTGCAGCGGCTTGCCCTCGGCGTAGCCGGCGGCGCTCTGCACGCCGACCACGGCCTTCTCGGCGAACTCCTCCAGCGAGCCGGCGCCCGCGTAGGTGCAGGAGGAGCGGACGCCCGCGATGATCGAGTCGATCAGGTCCTCGACGCCCGGCCGGGACGGGTCGAGGAACATCCGCGAGGTCGAGATGCCCTCCTCGAACAGCGCCTTGCGCGCCCGGTCGTACGCCGACTCCTCGGAGGTGCGGTTGCGGACGGCGCGGGCCGAGGCCATGCCGAACGACTCCTTGTAGTACCGGCCGTCGGCGGACTGCTGGAGGTCGCCCGGGGACTCGTAGGTGCCGGCGAACCAGGAGCCGATCATCACGTTGGACGCGCCGGCGGCGAGCGCCATGGCCACGTCGCGCGGGTGGCGGACGCCGCCGTCGGCCCAGACGTGCTTGCCGTACTTCCGCGCCTCGGCGGCGCACTCCAGGACGGCGGAGAACTGCGGGCGGCCGACGCCCGTCATCATCCGGGTGGTGCACATGGCGCCGGGGCCCACGCCGACCTTGATGATGTCGGCGCCCGCCTCGATCAGGTCGCGCACGCCCTCGGCGGCGACGATGTTGCCCGCGACGATCGGCACCTGCGGGTCGAGCGCCCGGACCGCCTTGACGGCCGCGATCATCGACTCCTGGTGGCCGTGGGCGGTGTCGACCACGATCGTGTCCGCGCCGGCGTCGAGGAGCTGCTTGGCCTTGCCGGCCACGTCGCCGTTGATGCCGACGGCGGCGGCGATCCGCAGCCTGCCCCGGGCGTCGACGGCCGGGGTGTAGAGGGTGGCGCGCAGCGCGGCCTTGCGGGTCAGGATGCCGACCAGGCGGCCCTCGGCGTCGACGGCCGGGGCGAGCTTGCGGTTGGCGCCGTCGAGGCGGTTGAACGCCTCGCGCGGGTCGATGTCCGCGTCGATGACGACGAGGTCCTTCGACATGACCTCGGAGAGCTGGGTGAAGCGGTCCACCTGGGTGAGGTCGTGCTCGGTGACGATGCCGACCGGCCGCTGGTCCGCGTCCACCACGACGCCCGCGCCGTGCGCCCGCTTGGGCAGCAGGGACAGCGCGTCGGCGACGGTCTGCGCGGGCGAGAGGATGATCGGCGTGTCGAGCACGAGGTGGCGCGTCTTGACCCAGGAGACGACCTCGGTGACGACGTCGATCGGGATGTCCTGGGGGATCACGACGAGCCCGCCCCGGCGGGCCACCGTCTCGGCCATCCGGCGCCCGGCGATCGCGGTCATGTTCGCGACGACGAGCGGGATGGTGGTGCCGGTGCCGTCCGGCGAGGAGAGGTCGACGCCCTGGCGGGAGCCGACGGCGGACCGGCTCGGCACCATGAAGACGTCGTCGTACGTCAGGTCGTACGGCGGCTGCTGGTCATTGAGAAAACGCACGTGCAGTACATCCCAGTCGATCGGAGGAGGTGGCCCTGTCCGCCCCGGACGGGGTGCGGCGGGGGTCGAACGCACGTACTTCATTCTCCCACGGGCGGGGGATCACACCGCCCCGACGGATCGTCCAGCCGACGGCCCAACGGTTTGGAGGAACCGCCAGGTCCGGCCGGGTGCGGGCGCACCGCCCGCCCCCGGCGCACCCCGCGGCGCTCAGGCCCCGTCGGGGTCCCGCCGGTCGAGCGCGTGGGCCGTGGTCGGCCGGGTGCCCTGGAGCAGCCGGTCGGCGGCGGCGGTGTCGGTGACGAGGCTGGTGACCAGGCCCGAGCGGAGCACGGCGTCGATGGCGTCGGCCTTGCGCCGGCCGCCCGCGATGGCGACGACCTCGGGGATCCGCCGCAGCCGGTCGGCCTCGACGGTGATGCACCGCTCCCCCAGGTCGCGGCCGACCCGGCGGCCGTCCGCGTCGAAGAGGTGCGCCGACATCTCGGCGGCCACGCCGAGGGAGGCGTAGTGCCGCCGCTCCTCGTCGCTGAGCATGTCGTGGACGGTGGAGATGCCCGGCTCCCAGGAGCCGATGGAGACGGCGGCGACGGTGACCTTGTCGAAGTACTCGAAGGCCCGGGCGATGCCGGTCTGGTTGCGCAGCGCGGCGGCGGTGGCCGGGTCGGGCAGCAGCATGGGCGCGTAGATCGGGTGCGCCTCGCCGCCGGAGACCTGCGCCGCCCGGCGGACGGCCTCGACGGAGCCGCGCTCGGCGGTGCCCGCGTCGTAGACGCCGGTGAGCTGGACGACGGTGCAGGGGGGCAGCCGGTCGAGGGCGGCGGCCATGTGGATGGTGGAGCGGCCCCAGGCGAGCCCGAGGACGTCCCCCTCGGCGACCAGCTCTCCGAGCAGGTCGGCGGCGACCTCGCCGAGGTTCTCCGGGTCGGGCGACTCCTCCTCGCCGAGGGCGCCGAGGCCGGCCGGGTCGGCGGGGCCGACCGCCGTGGGCGACTCGACGACGACCGCGTGGCGCAGGCCGTAGCGGGCGCGCAGCGCGTCGGAGCGCTCGGCGTCCAGCTCGGCGGGGACCCGGATCTCGATGCGGACCAGGTCCCGTTCCAGGGCCGTCTCCAGGACCCGGGCCACCTTGAAGCGGCTGACGCCGAACTCCTCGGCGATCTGGATCTTGGACTTGCCCTCCAGGTAGAACCGCCGGGCCATGGCGGCCGCTTGCACCAGCTCCGCGGGTCCCATCCGCAGGGCTGACCGTCCCGCCGACATTGCAGACACCGCGATCTCCTTCACCTCTGTACGACTCGTGCGCTCGCCGTCATCCTTTCAGATCCGACGGGTCTCGATCAGCCCTGACGGTCGGCGTTCCCGCGCCGGTGGCTTGCTGTTCAGTGCCGGCAGGCCCAGCTCGCCGCCGCGGTGGCCTCGTCGGCCTGGTGCCGCAGCATCCGCACGGCCGCGGCGGGGTCGTCGGTGGAGTACACGGCGCTCCCCGCGACGAAGACGTCGGCGCCGGCGTCCGCGCACCGCTCGATGGTGGTCGCCGAGACCCCGCCGTCGACCTGGAGCCACAGCTCCAGGCCGTGCTTGGCGATCAGCTCACGGGTGCGGCGGATCTTGGGGAGCATGATGTCGAGGAACGCCTGGCCGCCGAAGCCGGGCTCGACGGTCATGATCAGCAGCATGTCGAGCTCGGGGAGCAGGTCCTCGTACGGCTCGACCGGGGTGGCGGGCTTGAGCGCCATGGCGGCGCGGGCGCCCTTGGCGCGGATCTCCCGGGCGGTGCGGACGGGGGCGCGGGCGGCCTCGGCGTGGAAGGTGACCGAGCCGGCGCCGGCCTCCACGTACTGGGGGGCCCACCGCTCGGGGTCCTCGATCATCAGGTGGCAGTCGAGCGGGATGTCCGTGGCCCGGGCGAGCGACTCGACGACGGGCACGCCGAGGGTCAGGTTCGGCACGAAGTGGTTGTCCATGACGTCGACGTGAAGCCAGTCGGCGCCGTCGACCGCCTTCGCCTCCTCGGCGAGGCGGGCGAAGTCTGCGGACAGGATGCTGGGACTGATCTGCGCGGCCATGACCCAAGCCTGCCATGCCCGGTCCGCTTTCCCCGCGCCGGACCGGCAGTTGACCGGCCAGGGGTCCCGCGCGGCCGGGGCGGGCGCTCCTACGCGGGTCGGGGACGCGGCTCTGGAGGGGGCGGCGGGCCCAGGGGGCGCGGGCTCAGAAGGCGCGGGCTCAGGGGGCGGCGGGCAGTGACGCGAGGACGGTGGCGACGGTGTCCGCGTCCTCCGGCCGCTTGTCCTGCCGGTAGCGCACGACCCGCGCGAAGCGGAGGGTGACGCCCGCGGGGTAGCGCCGGGAGGTCTGCAGGCCGTCGTAGGCGATCTCGACGACGAGTTCGGGCCGGACGGTCACCACGTGGCCGTCGTCGTCCAAAGCGAGGCTGCCGAGGTGGGCGGTCTGCCACTCCAGCATCGCGTCGGTCATGCCCTTGAAGGTCTTGCCGAGCATGACGAACGAGCCGTCCTCCGCGCGGGCACCCAGGTGGAGGTTGGACAGCTTGCCGGTGCGCCGGCCGCTGCCCCACTCCACGGCGAGGACCACCAGGTCGAGGGTGTGCACCGGCTTCACCTTGCGCCAGGTGGCGCCGCGCCGTCCGGCGCTGTACGTCCCGTCCAGGCCTTTGACCATGACGCCCTCGTGGCCGCGGGCGAGGGTGTCCTTCAGGAACGCCTCGGCGGCGGCCGCCCCGGCCCCGTCCGCGTTCTCCGCGCCCTCCGGATCGGCGACGACGAGCCGGCGGACCCGGGACGCCTCGGGGACGAGCCGCTCCAGCTCCGTGTGCCGCTCGGCCAGCGGCAGGTCGAGCAGGTCGCGGCCGTCCACCGAGAGCGCGTCGAAGAAGACGGTGCTCACCGGCAGCGCCTCGGCGGCGGCGGCCACGTCGACCCGGGAGCCGACCCGGCTCGCCGTCTGCTGGAACGGGCGGGGGCGGCCGGCGTCGTCGAGGGCGATGACCTCGCCGTCGAGGATGAACCGGGCGGCGGGCAGCGCGCGGGCGAACGCGGTGACCTCGGGCAGCCGGTCGGTGATGTCGTCGAGGGTGCGGGTGAAGATCCGCACGTCGTCGCCGTCGCGGTGCACCTGCACGCGGATGCCGTCGAGCTTCTCCTCGACGGCGCTCGGGCCGGTCTTCTCCAGCGCGTCGGCGACCGAGGTCGCCGGGCGGGCCAGCATGGGCCAGACGGGGCTGCCGACGGTCAGCAGGAACTCCGCCAGCGCCTCGGGGCCGTGGGCGAGCAGCCGGCCGGCGACGGCCTCCATCGACCCGGCGAGCATGATCGCCCGCCGTACGGTCGCGGGCTCGGCGCCGGTGGCCTCCGCCAGGCCCTCGGCGGCGAGGGCGTCCAGCGCGCCCTGCCGGACCTCGCCGGAGAGCAGGGCGACGAGGAAGCGCTGCTCCTCGGCGGTCGCCGCGCCCATCAGCGCGCCGATCCGCCGTTTGCGCTCGGTCTGCGAGCCGGGGCCCGAGACGCCGGCCACCTCGGTCAGCGCCGCGTCCACGTCCCGCACGGTGAGCGTCGGCTCCGCCGCGGGCTCCACCGGCTCCTTCAGGATGCTCCAGCCGACCCCGATCCGGCCCTGCGGGAGCCGTCCGGCGAGGTAGGGGATGACGACGGGGACGTCGTCGGGCCCCGCCGAGCGGAACAGCTCGGCGAGCAGCGAGATCTTGCGCAGCCGGGCCGTGGTGGCGGCGATCTCGTGGGAGACGTCGGCGAGACGGGCGAGGAGCATGCCCTCATCCTGCCCCGCGGCCGCGGGGCCCGCACGGGCTGGCGACAGCCCGTCGGCGGGACCCGAGTCGGGTGCGGGCGGCCGGTCCGGCCCCCGGGTCAGGCCGTGCGGCGCAGCAGGGCCAGGTACATCGCGTCGGTGCCGTGCAGGTGCGGCCAGAGCTGGACGTCGGGCCCGTCGCCGAGCATGCCGACGCCCTCCAGGTAGGGCCGGGCGTCGAGGAGTTCGGCCCCGCCGTGCTGCTTGAGCACGTCGTCGACGACCGTGCGGGTCTCGGCCAGGTGCGGCGAGCAGGTCGCGTAGCCGACGACCCCGCCGACCCGGACCGCGCGCAGCGCCTCGGTGAGCAGGCCGCGCTGGAGCGGGGCGAAGCCCGCCACGTCCTCCGGGCGGCGGCGCCAGCGCGCCTCGGGGCGGCGGCGCAGCGCGCCGAGGCCCGTGCAGGGCACGTCGACGAGCACGCGGTCGAAGGACCCGGGCCGCCACGGCGGCCGGGTGCCGTCGGCCGCGATCACCTGGTACGGGCCCGGGTTGCCGGCGAGCGAGCGCTCGACGAGCCGGGCCCGGTGCGGCTGCTTCTCCGAGGCGAGCAGGAACGCGCCCCGCTCGGACGCGAGCCCGGCGAGCATGGCGGCCTTGCCGCCGGGGCCCGCGCACCCGTCCAGCCACCACCGGTCGCTGCCCTCGACGGGCGCCTTGGCGAGGGCGAGCGCCACGAGCTGGCTGCCCTCGTCCTGCACCCCGGCGCGCCCGTCCCTGACGGCCTCGATGGCGCCGGGCTCCCCGCCCTCGGTGAGCCGGACGGCGTACGGCGACCAGCGGCCGGGCAGCGCGTCCTCGCCGAGCGCCGCGCGCAGTTCGTCGGCGGTCGTGCGGCCGGGGCGGGCCACGAGGGTGACGTCGGGCCGCTCGTTGTCGGCCTCCAGGAGGTCCTCCATGCCCGCGCTGCCGCCGCCGAGCGCGTCCCAGAGCGCGGAGACGACCCACCGCGGGTGGGAGTGCATGACCGCGAGGTGCTGCTCGGGGTCCTCGTCGTAGGCGGGGGCGACCTTCGCGAGCCAGCCGTCGAGGTCGTCGGCGGCGACCTTGCGCAGGACCGCGTTGACGAACTTGGCCCGTCCGTCGCCGAGGACCACCCGGGCGAGCTCCACGCTCGCGGAGACGGCGGCGTGGGAGGGGATGCGGGTGCCGAGCAGTTGGTGGGCGCCGAGGGTGAGCACGTCGAGCACGGGCGGGTCGACCTCGCGCAGCGGGCGGTCGACGCAGGCGGCGACGATCGCGTCGTACGTGCCCTGGTGGCGCAGCGTCCCGTAGACCAGCTCGGTGGCGAGGGCCGCGTCGCGGGCGTCGAAGTCCCCGCCGTCGCGGGCCTTCTTCAGCAGCGGCGGCAGGACGAGGTTGGCGTACGCGTCGCGCTCGGCGACGGCCCGCAGCGCGGTGTAGGCCAGCAGGCGGACGGGGTCCTTCTTGGGCCGCCGGTGCGGGCGGGGCGTCCGGCCGGGCTTGCCGCCCTTTCCGCCGGGCTGCTGGCCGGTGGGGGCGGGACGGCGGTCGGGCTGGGCGTTCACAAGGTGCTCCGCAGGTCAAATGGGCTGAACGTGCCCAGGGTACTGGGGCCGCGCGGGCCCGGTGTCCGCGCGGCCGCCGCGCTCAGCCGCCGACGCGCTCCCCGGGCGTGATCCGCACGCCCCGCGCCCAGTCGGCGGCCCGCATCGGCTTCTTGCCCTGCGGCTGCACCCACAGCAGCTCGACGGCGTGCGAGCCGGTGCCCACGTACACGTTGTTCTTGGCCGCGGCCAGCTCGCCGGGCGCCAGCTCCGTGCGGTCGGGGACGGGGGCGGTCTGCACCAGCTTCAGCCGCTCGCCCCGGAACAGCGTCCAGGCGCCGGGGGCCGGGGTGCAGCCCCGGACCACCCGGTCGACGCGGAGCGCGGGCGCCGCCCAGTCGACCGCCGCGTCCTCGACGGTGATCTTCGGGGCGAGGGAGACGCCGTCGGAGGGCTGCGGGACGGCCTTCAGGCTGCCGTCCTCGATGCCGTCCATGGTCGCCGCGAGCAGCCCGGAGCCGGCGAAGGCGAGCCGGGTGAGCAGGTCGCCGCTGGTGTCGGTGGGCCGGATGCCCTCGGTGATCACCCCGAAGACCGGGCCGGAGTCGAGGCCCTCCTCGATCAGGAAGGTCGAGGCGCCGGTCACCTCGTCGCCGCCCATGATCGAGTGCTGCACGGGGGCCGCGCCGCGCCAGGCGGGCAGCAGAGAGAAGTGCAGGTTGACCCAGCCGTGGGCCGGGATGTCGAGGGCGGCCTTCGGGAGCAGCGCCCCGTAGGCGACGACCGGGCAGCAGTCGGGGGCGATCTCGCGCAGCCGGGCGAGGAAGTCCTCGTCGCGCGGCCGGGCGGGCTTGAGGACCTCGATGCCGGCCTCCTCGGCGCGCTCGGCGACCGGGCTGGCCACCAGCCGCCGGCCGCGGCCCGCCGGCGCGTCGGGCCGGGTGACGACCGCGGCCACCTCGTGCCGGCCGGAGGCGATCAGGGCGTCCAGGGCGGGAACGGCGACCTCGGGGGTGCCTGCGAAGACGAGCTTCAAGGGGGGCCTCTCAGGCTGGTACGGGACGAGCAGCACGTCAGTCTATGGCGGGGCCCGCGGGCGGGCCGCGCCCGGAGCCCCGGGGGCGTGCGCGCCGCCGAGCGCCGCGCACTGCCGGGGACACGCCCCCGGCAGCGTGACCACTTCACCGGGTGGGGCGTTGGTCAAGTGAGATTGACCGAAGGGGGCCGCCAGGTGCGGCCGTTCCCCTTTCCACGCCGGTTCGAGAGGCTTGTTCATGGCCGACCACGCCACCCACGACGCACAGGCACGGGCCAGCCTGCACCTCCTGGTGCGGGACATCGAGCGGGTCCGGCGGCAGGTGGACGCGCTGCGCACGCTCACCGCCCAGCTGGGCAACGTCTACCGCCCCCGCCGCTCCGGCCCCTCCGCGGGCTTCGTCGTGTACGGACGTGCCCCGGCGCCGACCGTCCGCCTGGCCCAGGAGCTGCGCGACAGCGTCGAGACCCTCGTGACCGCCGCCGTCGACTTCGACCGCTCCCTCGGCTTCTCCTGGGACGCGGTGGGCTCCGCCCTCGGCGTCACCAAGCAGGCGGTGCACCGCCGCTACGGCGCCCGGCGCGCCCCGGCGCCGGGCGGCCCCTCGGAGGCGGGCCGGCCGGAGGTCGCCCGGACGCTGCCGCCCCTGGTCCCGCCGCTGCCGTCCGTCCCGGCGGCCCGCTCGATGCCGCCGCAGCCGACGTCCGGCAGCAGCGCGCTGCGGGAGGACGCGCGCCTCCGCGAGGAGGCCCGGCTGCGGGAGGAGGCGCGGCTGCGGGAGGAGTCCCGGCTCCACGACGAGGCGCGCCCCGGCGCCGTCCCCTCCCCCCGCACCGCCGGGGCCTGACCGCGGCCGCCCTGCCCCGGGAGCCGCACCGCGGCCCCGGGGCGGCTGCGCCGGTCAGCCGATGTCCGGCGGGTCGATCCTGATCCGGACCGCCTCCCCGGCGGGCACCCCCCGCGCCGTGCGGCCCGCCTGAGCCGCCTTGAGGGCGGCCGCCAGCGCCGCCCCGCTGCCCGGCGGCACCCGGATCAGCGCCCGTTCCCACTCCTCCCCCGGCGACGGCCCGCCGGGGCGCCGCCCGCGCCCCGCCTCACCGGACGACAGCGGTACGGGTCCCAACACCTGGGCCTCCGGAGGCAGTTCGAGCCCCGCGAGGAACGCCGCGAGCACCGGCCCGGCGGCCGACACGGCCGCCATCCGCGACACCGGCGGAAAGCCCAGCTCCGCCCGCTCGGCCAGCTCCCGCACCGCGTGCCCGACCGGGTCCCAGCGCACCAGCGCCTGCACCGGCCGCAGCGTCGGCTCGGCGACCACCACCACAGTCCCCCCGTCCCCCTGCGGGCGGACGAGCGACGCGGCGGCCGTCCACCGGCGCAGCGCCTCCTCACCGGCCCGCAGGTCCGGGCGGCTGAGCATCGCCCACCCGTCGAGCAGCAGCGCCGCCGCGTACCCGCCCTCCGCGACCGGCTCCGCGCCCGGGGTGCTGACCACCAGGGCGGGCTCGCCCGGAACGGTGTCGAGGACGTGGTCGCGGCCCGAGGTCCGGACCGGGACGGCCGGGAAGGCCCGCCCCAGCTCCTCCGCGGTCCGCCGGGCGCCGACCACCTGCGCCCGCAGCCGGGCGTTGCCGCAGGCCGTGCAGTGCCAGGCGGTCTCGTCGCGCCCGCACCAGTCGCACTGCAGCCGCACGGCGTCCGGGGCGGACAGCGGGCCCGCGCAGTGCGCGCAGCGGGCTGGCTCCCGGCACCGCTCGCAGGCGAGCCGGGGCGCGTACCCGCGCCGGGGCACCTGGACGAGGACCGGTCCGGCGCGCAGCCCGTCTCGGACGGTCTCCCAGGCCAGCGACGGCAGCCGCGCACTGCGGGCCGCCGCGTCGCGGGCGAGCAGCTCGTCGCCGACGGTCCGCACCCGGGGCGCGGCCGCCCGCACCTGCTCGCGGTCGGCGATCAGCGGCCGCGCCCAGCCGGTCTCCACGAGCTGGGCCGCCTCCACGGTGCAGCTGGTGCTGCCGACGAGGAAGCCGCAGCCGTCGTGCGCGGCGCGCAGCAGCAGCACCT
This sequence comes from Streptomyces sp. NPDC060194, assembly GCF_042728285.1. Taxonomy (NCBI): domain Bacteria; kingdom Bacillati; phylum Actinomycetota; class Actinomycetes; order Kitasatosporales; family Streptomycetaceae; genus Streptomyces; species Streptomyces sp. NPDC060194. The sequence goes on from NZ_JBHWZH010000087.1 coordinate 9,931, forward strand.
CCCGGGCGTGCGGCAGCGGGGCGTGCTGCTCGCTGTGGCTGCCGTCGCCGTCCTCCCAGATGACCACCAGGCCGAGGTCGCGGACCGGGGCGAACATCGCGGCCCGGGTGCCGACCACGGCCCGCACCGATCCGCGCCGGACGGCGAGCCACTCGGCGTAGCGCTTCTCGGGGCCGGCGTCGGCGGTCAGCAGGGCGTGCCGCCCTTCGCCGAGCAGCGCGGTGAGCGCGGCGTCGACGCGGGCGGCGGTCCGCCCGTCGGGGACGACGACGAGTGCGCCGCGGCCGGAGGCGAGGGTGGCGGCGACGGCCCGGGCGAGCTCGTCGGTCCAGCCGGGGCCGGGCAGGGCGGTCCAGACGGCCCGGGGGGCGCCGCCGCGGGCCAGCGCCTCGACGAAGGCGGGGCCCTGCCGGTAGCGCGTCCAGCCGCCGGGTTCGGGGGCGGGCGGGGGCGGGGCGGGCTCCGGGGACGGCTTTCCCTCGGCCCGGGCGTTGCGCGGCGGGACGGCGAGCTGCAGAACGTCGGCGGTGCTGCCGGCGTACCGGTCGGCGACGGCCCGTACCAGCTGCAGGAGTTCGGGGCCGAGCACCGGCTCGGGCGAGACGACCTGGGCGAGGGCGGCGAGCGGCCCGGAGTAGTCGGACTCGGCGCGGCGCTCGACGAGGAAGCCGTCGATGAGGCCGCCGCCCTCGCGCCGCCCGTCCCGCACCCGGCCCCGGCCGGCGCCGAACCGCACCCGTACCCGCACGCCCGGCTGCGCGTCGGCGTCGAGCTCCGCGGGGACGGCGTAGTCGAAGGACTGGTCGAGGTGGAGCGCGCCCTTGTTGACGAGGATCCGGGCGACGGGCAGCTCAGGGGCGAGCGCCGCGCCCCGCCAGGTGCGCGGCTTCGCGCGCGGCACCTTGGCCTGCCGGACCGTCTCGCGGATCAGCGCGAGCTGCTCGGGCGCGCCGTCCGCGCCCGCCGTCTCCCGCTCGTCGTCACTGCTCACAGCGCAATTCCTACCAGAGGGGACTGACAGCGGAGCCCCGGACCAGGTGCTGGTCCGGGGCTCCGGTGTGCGCGGTGCGACGGGGACGGTCAGAGGCCGGCGGCGGCCTTCAGCTCGTCGACGCGGTTGGTGCGCTCCCACGTGAAGTCGGCGTCCTCGCGGCCGAAGTGGCCGTAGGCGGCCGTCTTGGCGTAGATCGGGCGCAGCAGGTCGAGGTCGCGGATGATCGCGGCGGGGCGAAGGTCGAAGACCGTGGCGATCGCGTTCTCGATCTTGTCGGTGTCGATCGTGGCGGTCCCGAAGGTCTCCACGAACAGGCCGACCGGCTCGGCCTTGCCGATCGCGTAGGCCACCTGGACCTCGCAGCGGGAGGCGAGGCCGGCCGCGACGACGTTCTTGGCGACCCATCGCATCGCGTACGCGGCGGAGCGGTCGACCTTGGACGGGTCCTTGCCGGAGAACGCGCCGCCGCCGTGGCGGGCCATGCCGCCGTAGGTGTCGATGATGATCTTGCGGCCGGTGAGGCCGGCGTCGCCCATCGGGCCGCCGATCTCGAAGCGCCCGGTCGGGTTGACCAGCAGGCGGTAGCCCTCGGTGTCCAGCTTGATGCCCTCGCCGAGCAGCGCCTTGAGCTCGTGCTCGACGACGTACTCGCGCACGTCGGGGGCGAGCAGCGAGTCCAGGTCGATGTCGGAGGCGTGCTGCGAGGAGACCACGACGGTGTCGAGGCGGACGGCCTTGTCGCCGTCGTACTCGATGGTGACCTGGGTCTTGCCGTCGGGGCGGAGGTAGGGGATGGTGCCGTTCTTGCGGACCTCGGACAGCCGGCGGGAGAGCCGGTGGGCCAGGTGGATCGGCAGCGGCATCAGCTCGGGGGTCTCGTCGCAGGCGTAGCCGAACATGAGGCCCTGGTCGCCGGCGCCCTGCTGGTCCAGCTCGTCGGCATCGCCCTCGACCCGGTTCTCGTACGCCGTGTCGACACCCTGGGCGATGTCCGGGGACTGCGCGCCGATGGACACCGACACGCCGCAGGAGGCGCCGTCGAAGCCCTTCTTGGACGAGTCGTAGCCGATGTCGAGGATCTTCTCGCGCACGAGCTGCGCGATCGGCGCGTACGCCTTGGTGGTGACCTCACCGGCGACGTGCACGAGGCCCGTGGTGATCATCGTCTCGACGGCGACGCGGGACTTGGGGTCCTCGCGCAGCAGCGCGTCGAGAATGGTGTCGCTGATCTGGTCAGCGATCTTGTCCGGGTGTCCCTCGGTGACGGACTCCGAGGTGAAGAGACGGCGCGACACATCGCTCCCTGGGGTTGCAGCGGCTGCTGTCTGAGCATTGACGGAGCGTGCCGGGAGCTGCGCCCGGCGTCGATCCTGGACCAGTTTAAGGGTCGGGTCCTCCCGCGGAACCACGTGTCTCGCCCAATGGGCGGTCACATGACCCGCGGCTCTGCATTCTGCGGTACGCGCGGGGCACTTGGCCAGGGGCCCCGGTGCCGGGAATTCACGCTTTCGGGGCTCCGGGGGCCGATTGTGAACATCATGTCAAACGGTCGCGCACCAGGTCCCAGACCGTGTCGGCGAGCGCCTCCTTGGGGCCGTGCGGCACGACCGTCTCGCTTCCGTCGGCGCCGAGCACGACCGCCTCGTTCTCCTCCGAGCCGAAGGTCAGGCTCTCCCCCACCTCGTTGACGACGAGCAGGTCGCAGCCCTTGCGGGCGAGTTTGGCGCGCCCGTTGGCGAGCACGTCGTCGGTCTCGGCGGCGAAGCCGACGACGACCTGGCCGGGGCGGGCGCGGCTCGCCGAGACCTCCGCGAGGACGTCGGGGTTGCGGACGAGCGCGACGGGCGCGGGGTCCTCGCCGTCCCGCTTCTTGATCTTGCCGCTGGCGTACGCGGCGGGCCGGAAGTCGGCCACGGCGGCGGCCATGACGACGGCGTCCGCGTCGGCGGCGGCCTTCAGCACGGCCTCGCGCAGCTGCACGGCGGTGCCGACCCGGACGACGTCGACGCCGGCCGGGTCCGGCAGGGCGGTGTCGGCGGCGACGAGGGTGACCCGTGCGCCGCGGGCGGCCGCCGTGCGGGCCAGGGCGTAGCCCTGCTTGCCGGAGGAGCGGTTGCCGAGGAAGCGGACCGGGTCGAGCGGCTCGCGCGTGCCGCCCGCGCTGACCACGACGTGCCGGCCGGCCAGGTCGGGCGCCCCGGCGCCGCGGGCGAGGACCCGGCGGCAGACCTCGAACAGCTCGGCGGGGTCCGGGAGCCGCCCCTTGCCGGTGTCGACGCCGGTGAGCCGCCCGACGGCCGGTTCGACGACGACCGCGCCGCGGCGGCGCAGCGTGGCGACGTTCTCCTGGGTGGCGGGGTGCTCCCACATCTCGGTGTGCATCGCGGGGGCGAACACGACGGGGCAGCGGGCCGTGAGGAGGGTGTTGGTGAGGAGGTCGTCGGCGAGGCCGTGGGCGGCCTTGGCGAGCAGGTCGGCGGTGGCGGGGGCGACGACGACGAGGTCGGCGTGCTGCCCGATCCGCACGTGGGGCACCTCGTGGACGTCGGACCAGACCTCGGTGGGGACGGGGTTGCCGGAGAGCGCGGACCAGGTGGCGGCGCCGACGAAGTGCAACGAGGAGGCGGTCGGGACGACGCGCACGTCGTGGCCGGACTCGGTCAGCCGCCGGAGCAGCTCGCACGCCTTGTAGGCGGCGATCCCGCCGCTGACTCCCAGAACGACCTTCGGCTTGTCCACCACGGCTCCCGCGCTCGCTTCCTCTTCGGTGCGTGACACCCGCGGCCCGCGCCGGGACCGCGCACGTCACACCGTTCCTATGACACACCACAGGCCCGGCAGACGTGCTGCCGGGCCTGTGGTGAAGGCCGTGCTTACTGGGCCGGGCCCTCGATGGCCTCGGAGGTCAGCAGACCCGCGTTGATCTCGCGCAGCGCGATCGAGAGCGGCTTCTCGTGGACGTGGGTGTCCACCAGCGGGCCGACGTACTCCAGCAGGCCCTCGCCGAGCTGGGAGTAGTACGCGTTGATCTGCCGCGCGCGCTTGGCCGCGTAGATCACGAGGCTGTACTTCGAGTCGGTGGCCTCGAGCAGCTCGTCGATCGGCGGGTTGATGATGCCCTCGGGCGCGGTGATGGAGGAGGACACGCTTGGCCTTCCGAAAGGGTGGACAGGGAAAATCAGACAACTCGCATCAAGGCTAGCAGCTTGACTGCCACGTCCTCGACGGAGGTGTTGACCAGGGTGGTGTGGAACTCGGACTCGGCGGCCAGTTCGACCTTCGCGGCCTCCAGGCGGCGGGCGATGACCTCTTCGGTCTCGGTGCCGCGGCCGGTCAGCCGGCGCACCAGCTCGTCCCAGCTGGGCGGGGCCAGGAAGACCAGCTGGGCCTCCGGCATCGCCTCGCCGACCAGCCGGGCGCCCTGCAGGTCGATCTCCAGGAGGACGGGCTCGCCCGCCTCGAGGCGCTCCTGCACGGCGACCCGCGGGGTGCCGTAGCGGTTGCCCGCGAACTCGGCCCACTCCAGGAGTTCGCCGTTGGCGATCAGCTTGTCGAACTCCTCGTCGGAGACGAAGAAGTAGTGGACTCCGTGCTTCTCGCCGGGCCGCGGCCTGCGGGTCGTCGCCGACACCGAGAGCCACACCTCGGGGTGGACCTTGCGCATGTGCGCGACGACCGTGCTCTTGCCGACCCCCGAGGGGCCGGAGAGCACGGTCAGCCGCGGTCGTACCTCTGCTGCCATGCAGCGATTATCCAGGTTCCCGGGAGTGCCTGGGAACCTGTTCCCGCCGGCGCGGGGAAGGTCAGGCGCCGGCTCCGCCGAACTCGCGCTCCAGGGAGGCGATCTGGTTGGAGCCGAGCCCGCGCACCCGGCGGCTCTCGGAGATGCCGAGCCGCTCCATGATCTGCTTGGCGCGGACCTTGCCCACGCCCGGCAGGGACTCCAGGAGGGCGGAGACCTTCATCTTGCCGATGACGTCGTTCTCCTGGCCCTGCTTGATCACGTCGTGCAGGGTCGCACCGGACTGCTTGAGTCGATTCTTGACCTCGGCCCGCTCCCGGCGAGCCGCGGCGGCCTTCTCGAGCGCGGCTGCGCGCTGTTCAGGGGTAAGGGGCGGAAGAGCCACGCCTGCGTCACCTCGGATGTCGAACTGTCGGATACGGGACCGGTGCAGAACCCTTGTGCCCCACACCAGGCGAGTGACACCTGGCCGGTCAGGGCCGTGCGTCGACTCCCGTCGGAGACTAGCGGGCCCGGTGGCTCCAGTCAGCGAGAACAGACGAAAAGTCCTGGTCAGCATGGACCGAGGGACAGTTTTCAGATGATATGTCCCGGTTCGGGATCAGTAATCCGCGAGCGCCGAGCGGACTTCGTCCGCGAACCGGTCCGCCGAATCGCGCAGGGCGCCCACGTCAGGTCCATGACGCAGAACGCCCCTACTGACACTCGGCACCACATTGCGGACAGCGGACCCGAAGACTCCGGGGAGGTCCGCGGGCGTCGCGCCCTGGGCGCCGATCCCCGGGGCGAGCAGCGGGCCGTTGATGTCCAGGTCGACCCCGGCGTCACCGAGGGTCGCCCCGACGACGGCGCCGACCGAGCCGAGCGGCTCGGCACCGGCGTTCTCCCCGGCCATGTGGCCGAGCATCAGCGCGGCCAGCGGGCGGCCGTCGGCGGCCGTGGCCCGCTGGACCTCCGCGCCCTCGGGGTTGGAGGTGAGGGCGAGGACGAACACGCCGGCCCCGGAGACGGCGGCCGCGTCGAGGGCGGGCCGCAGGGAGCCGAAACCGAGGTACGGCGAGACGGTCACCGCGTCGGAGAACAGGGGCGAGTCCTTGTCCAGGTAGGTCGCGGCGTAGGCGGCCATCGTGGAGCCGATGTCGCCGCGCTTGGCGTCCATCAGCACCAGGGCGCCCGCCGCCCTGGCCTCCTCGACCGCCTTCTCCAGGACGGCGATCCCCCGCGAGCCGAAGCGCTCGAAGAACGCCGACTGCGGCTTGAGGACGGCCACCCGGTCGGCGAGCGCCTCGACCGTGGTGCGGGTGAACCGCTCCAGGCCGGCGACGTCGTCGGCGAGGCCCCAGGCCTGCAGCAGGGAGGCGTGCGGGTCGATGCCCACGCAGAGCGGGCCTCGGGTGTCCATGGCGCGGCGCAGGCGGGCGCCGAAGGGCTCGGTCATGCTGCGGCCTTTCCGGTCCGGTCGCCGCCTGCGCCGTCACCGCGGGACCCGTCCTCGCGGGTCGCGGCGCCGACGGCCTCGGCGAGGGTGGCGTACGGGCTGGCGGCCAGGCGGGCGGCCAGGCCCTTGTGGAGGGCGCGGGCGTAGGCGGGGCCCTCGTAGATGAAGGCGCTGTAGCCCTGGATCAGGGTGGCGCCGGCCAGGATGCGCTCCCAGGCGTCGTCGGCGTTCTCGATGCCGCCGACCCCGACGAGCACCAGGCGGTCGCCCACGCGGGCGTACAGCCGGCGCAGGACCTCCAGGGAGCGCCGCTTGACGGGCGCTCCGGACAGGCCGCCGGTCTCGGCGACCAGCTCCGGGTCGGAGGTCAGGCCGAGGCCGTCGCGGGCGATGGTGGTGTTGGTGGCGATGATGCCGTCCAGGCCGATCTCCAGGGCGAGGTCGGCGACGGCGTCGACGTCGTCGTCGGCGAGGTCCGGGGCGATCTTGACCAGGAGCGGCACCCGGCGGCCGGTGACCGTGCGGTCGGCGGCCTCGCGGACGGCGAGCAGCAGCGGGCGCAGCGACTCGGTGGCCTGGAGGTTGCGCAGCCCGGGGGTGTTGGGCGAGGAGACGTTGACGACGAGGTAGTCGGCGTGCCGGGCGAGCCGCTCGGTGGAGGTGACGTAGTCGGCGACGGCCTCCTCCTCGGGGACCACCTTGGTCTTGCCGATGTTGACCCCGACCGTGGTGCGGAAGACCGGCTCACGGGCGGCCAGCCGGGCGGCGACGGCCGCGGAGCCCTCGTTGTTGAAACCCATCCGGTTGATCAGCGCCCGGTCCGGCACGAGCCGGAAGAGGCGCCTGGGGGGGTTGCCGGGCTGCGGCTGGGCAGTGACGGTGCCGATCTCGACGTGGTCGAAGCCGAGCATCGCCATGCCGTCGATCCCGACGGCGTTCTTGTCGAAGCCGGCGGCGAGCCCCAGCGGGCTGTGCAGGCGCAGGCCCAGGGCCTCGGTGCGCAGCTCGCGGTGGCGCGGGGCGAGGTAGGCGGCGGCGAAGGTGCGGAGCACGGGGACGCGGGCGAGCAGCCGGATCCAGCCGAAGCCGAGATGGTGGGCCCGCTCGGGGTCGAGGCGCTTGAAGACGAGGTCGAAGAACAGCTTGTACATGTGGGGTCCTCGGGGGCCGCAGGCGGAAGGAGGGCGGGTGCGTGCCGAGGGGGGACACCGGTCGCTTCCGGTGTCCCCCCTCGTGGGCCCCTAGTCGCGGGCCGCGGTCAGGATCTTCGCGTGCTCCTGGAGCGAGCTGACGCCCACCTCGCCGCCGTTGAGGGCGTCGATCCCCTGGACGGCCGCGGCGAGCGCCTGGACCGTGGTGAGGCAGGGCACGGACCGGGCGACGGCCGCGGTGCGGATCTCGTAGCCGTCGAGCCGGCCGCCGGTGCCGTAGGGCGTGTTGACGATCAGGTCGACGTCGCCGTCGTGGATGAGCTGGACGATCGTCTTCTCGCCGTTCGGGCCCTCGCCCTCGCTGAGCTTGCGCACGACGGTGGCGTTCAGGCCGTTGCGGCGCAGCACCTCGGCGGTGCCGGAGGTGGCGAGCAGCTCGAAGCCGTGGGCGACGAGCTCGCGGGCCGGGAAGATCATCGAGCGCTTGTCGCGGTTGGCGACCGAGATGAACGCCCGGCCCTTGGTGGGCAGCGGGCCGTAGGCGCCGGCCTGGGACTTGGCGTAGGCGGTGCCGAAGACCGAGTCGATGCCCATGACCTCGCCGGTGGAGCGCATCTCCGGGCCGAGGACGGTGTCGACGCCGCGGCCGTGGATGTCGCGGAAGCGCGACCACGGCATGACGGCCTCCTTGACGGAGATCGGCGCGTCGAGCGGCAGGGTGCCGCCGTCGCCCGTCCTCGGCAGCATGCCCTCGGCGCGCAGCTCGGCGACGGTCGTGCCGAGCGAGATGCGGGCGGCGGCCTTGGCGAGCGGCACGGCGGTGGCCTTGGAGGTGAACGGCACGGTCCGCGAGGCGCGCGGGTTGGCCTCCAGGACGTAGAGGATGTCCCCGGCCATCGCGAACTGGATGTTGATCAGCCCGCGCACGCCGACGCCCTTGGCGATGGCCTCGGTGGAGGCCCGCAGCCGCTTGATGTCGAAGCCGCCGAGCGTGATCGGCGGCAGCGCGCACGCCGAGTCGCCGGAGTGGATGCCGGCCTCCTCGATGTGCTCCATGACGCCGCCGAGGTAGAGCTCGGTGCCGTCGTAGAGCGCGTCGACGTCGATCTCGATCGCGTCGTCGAGGAAGCGGTCGACGAGGACCGGCCGCGAGGGGCTGATCTCGGTGGACTCCTCGATGTACGAGGCGAGGCGGGTCTCGTCGTAGACGATCTCCATGCCGCGGCCGCCGAGCACGTAGCTGGGGCGGACGAGGACGGGGTAGCCGATCTCGTCGGCGATCCGCTTGGCCTCGGCGAAGGTGGTGGCGGTGCCGTGCTTGGGGGCGGGCAGGCCGGCCTCGGCGAGGACGCGGCCGAAGGCGCCGCGGTCCTCGGCGGCGTGGATCGCCTCCGGCGGGGTGCCGACGACGGGCACGCCGTTGTCCTTCAGCGCCTGGGCGAGGCCGAGCGGGGTCTGGCCGCCGAGCTGGACGACGACGCCCGCGATCGGGCCGGCGAGCGACTCCGCGTGGACGATCTCCAGGACGTCCTCCAGGGTGAGCGGCTCGAAGTAGAGCCGGTCGGAGGTGTCGTAGTCGGTGGAGACGGTCTCGGGGTTGCAGTTGACCATCACGGTCTCGTAGCCGGCGTCGCTGAGCGCGAACGAGGCGTGGACGCAGGAGTAGTCGAACTCGATGCCCTGGCCGATGCGGTTGGGCCCCGAGCCGAGGATGATCACGGCGGGCTTCTCGCGCGGCGCGACCTCGCTCTCCTCGTCGTAGGACGAGTAGAAGTACGGGGTCTTCGCGGCGAACTCGGCGGCGCAGGTGTCGACCGTCTTGTAGACGGGGCGGACGCCGAGGGCGTGCCGGACCTCGCGGACGACGTCCTCGCGCAGGTCGCGGATCTCGCCGATCTGGGCGTCGGAGAAGCCGTGCCGCTTGGCGTGGGCGAGCAGCTCGGCGTCCAGGCGCTCGGCGCCGGCGAGCTCGTCGGCGATCTCCTTGATGAGGAAGAGCTGGTCGACGAACCAGGGGTCGATCTTCGTGAAGTCGAAGACCTCCTCCTGGGTGGCGCCGGCCCGGATCGCGTCCATGACGGTGTTGATGCGGCCGTCGGTGGGGCGCACCGCGCGTTCGAGGAGCTCCTGCTTGTCGCCGACGGGGCCGGTGAAGGAGAACTGCGAGCCCTTCTTCTCCAGCGAGCGCAGCGCCTTCTGGAACGCCTCGGTGAAGTTGCGGCCGATCGCCATGGCCTCGCCGACCGACTTCATGGTGGTGGTGAGGGTGGAGTCGGCGGAGGGGAACTTCTCGAAGGCGAACCGGGGCGCCTTGACGACGACGTAGTCGAGCGTCGGCTCGAAGGAGGCCGGCGTCTTCTCGGTGATGTCGTTGGGGACCTCGTCGAGCGTGTAGCCGATGGCCAGCTTGGCGGCGATCTTGGCGATCGGGAAGCCGGTGGCCTTGGAGGCGAGCGCCGAGGACCGCGAGACGCGCGGGTTCATCTCGATGACGATGACCCGGCCGTCCTTCGGGTCGATCGCGAACTGGATGTTGCAGCCGCCGGTGTCGACGCCGACCTCGCGGATGATCGCGATGCCGATGTCGCGCAGCCGCTGGTACTCGCGGTCGGTGAGCGTCATGGCGGGGGCGACGGTGATGGAGTCGCCGGTGTGCACGCCCATCGGGTCGAAGTTCTCGATGGAGCAGACGACGACCACGTTGTCCTTGGTGTCGCGCATCAGCTCCAGCTCGTACTCCTTCCAGCCGAGGATGGACTCCTCCAGGAGCACCTCGGTGGTCGGCGAGAGGGTCAGGCCCTGCCCGGCGATGCGGCGCAGCTCCTCCTCGTCGTGCGCGAAGCCGGAGCCGGCGCCGCCCATGGTGAAGGAGGGGCGGACGACGACGGGGTAGCCGCCGAGGGTGTCGACGCCGGCGAGGACGTCCTCCATGGAGTGGCAGATGACCGAGCGGGCGGACTCGCCGTAGCCGATCTTCTGCTTGACGGCCTCGACGACGCCCTTGAACAGGTCGCGGTCCTCGCCCTTGTTGATCGCCTCGACGTTCGCGCCGATCAGCTCGACGCCGTACTTCTCCAGGACGCCCTGCTCGTGCATGGAGATCGCGGTGTTGAGCGCGGTCTGGCCGCCGAGGGTGGGCAGCAGCGCGTCGGGGCGCTCCTTGGCGATGATCTTCTCGACGAACTCGGGGGTGATCGGCTCGACGTAGGTGGCGTCGGCGATCTCCGGGTCGGTCATGATCGTGGCCGGGTTGGAGTTGACCAGGATGACCCGCAGGCCCTCGGCCTTGAGGACCCGGCAGGCCTGGGTGCCGGAGTAGTCGAACTCGGCGGCCTGGCCGATGACGATCGGACCGGAGCCGATGACCAGGACGGACTGGATGTCGGTGCGCTTAGGCACGCTCGGCCCCCTTCGGGGTGGTGTTGTCGTGCATGAGCTGCACGAAGCGGTCGAAGAGGTAGGCGGCGTCGTGCGGGCCGGCCGCGGCCTCGGGGTGGTACTGGACGGAGAACGCCGGCTGGTCGAGCAGCTGGAGCCCCTCGACCACCTGGTCGTTCAGGCAGACGTGGGAGACCTCGGCCCGCCCGTACGGCGTGTCGCTGACCCGGTCGAGGGGGGCGTCGACGGCGAAGCCGTGGTTGTGCGCGGTGACCTCGACCTTGCCGGTGGTGCGGTCCTGGACCGGCTGGTTGATGCCGCGGTGGCCGTACTTCAGCTTGTAGGTGCCGAAGCCGAGGGCCCGGCCGAGGATCTGGTTGCCGAAGCAGATGCCGAACAGCGGCGTCTTCCGCTCCAGGACGCCCTTGACCACGGTGAGGTCGACGGTGGAGGGGTCGCCGGGGCCGTTGGACAGGAAGAACCCGTCCGGCTCGATCGCGTAGACCTCCTCCAGGGTGGCGGTGGCGGGCAGGACGTGGACCTCGATGCCGCGCTCGGCCATCCGGTGCGGGGTCATGCCCTTGATGCCGAGGTCGAGGGCGGCGACGGTGAAGCGCTTCTCACCGATCGCGGGGACGACGTAGGCGCTCTCGGTGGTGACCTCGTCCGACAGGCTGGCGCCCGTCATCTCCGGGGCCTCCTTGACGCGGGCGAGCAGGGTGGCGTCGTCGGCGACGGCGTCGCCGGAGAAGATCCCGACCCGCATCGCGCCGCGCTCGCGCAGGTGGCGGGTGAGCGCGCGGGTGTCGACGCCGCTGATGCCGACGACGTCCTGGCGGACCAGCTCCTCGTCGAGGGTGCGGCGCGAGCGCCAGTTGGACGGGATCCGGGCGGGGTCCCGGACGACGTAGCCCGAGACCCAGATGCGCCCGGACTCGTCGTCCTCGTCGTTGACGCCGGTGTTGCCGATGTGCGGGGCCGTCATGACGACGACCTGCTTGTGGTATGAGGGGTCGGTCAGGGTCTCCTGGTAGCCGCTCATGCCGGTGTTGAAGACCGCCTCGCCGAAGGTCTCCCCCACGGCCCCGTAGGCGCGGCCGCGGAAGACCCGGCCGTCCTCCAGGACGAGTACGGCGGGAGCCTTCGCGGCTCCCCTGGTGGAGGTCGTCATCGTGCGGCGCCTTCCGTCGTGGTGGTGGGGTTCGTGGGAGGGGTGTCGGTGGGAGCGAGCGCGTCGATCGCCTCGACCCAGGCGGTGTGCTCGGCCGCGCGGTCGGAGCGGAAGCCGGAGTCGATCAGGGTGTCGCCGAGCGCCCAGGTGACGACGAGGAGGCCGCCCTCGGCGAGCACCTTGCCGGCGATGCCCTTGTCGAGCCGGGCGCCGCGCAGGGCGTCCCTGGGCACGAAGAAGTCGGTCGCGCCGGGGCGCAGGACGATCAGGCCTTCGTCGGTGAGGGTCAGCTCGGCCCGGCTGCGGACGCCGAGACCGTGGGCGACGATCCGGTCGAGCCACTGCCCGGCCGTCGTCGAGCCGTGGTAGCGGCCGGTCATCTCCAGGGTGGCCGCTCCGGGCGCCTGGGGCACGGCGGGCAGCTCGGCCAGGCCCGACTGGAGGTTGCCGCGCCACTTCCAGCCCTGGCGCATCAGCCAGTAGACCAGCGCGACGAACAGGAACATGCCGATCAGCCAGGCGATGCGCCCGCTCCAGTTCGTCACCTCCGCCGACTTCCGTTCGGCGGCCAGATGAATCATCGCGAGTGTCACGCCAGCTTCCCGTCCACGACCGTTGCCCGACCCCGCAGCCAGGTGTGGGTGACCCGGCCCGGCAGCTCGCGGCCCTCGTAGGGGGTGTTGCGGCTGCGCGAGGCGAAGTCGGCGGGGTTCACCTCTCCACGGTAAGCGGGATCGACGAGGGTGAGGTTCGCGGGCTCGCCCGCCGCGATCGGCCTGCCGTGGCCGGTCAGCCGGCCGATGCGGGCCGGGGCGACGGACATCCGGTCGGCGACCCCGGCCCAGTCGAGCAGCCCGGTCTCGACCATGGTCTGCTGGACGACCGAGAGCGCGGTCTCCAGGCCGACCATCCCCATGGCGGCCGCGGCCCACTCGCAGTCCTTGTCCTCGTGCGGGTGCGGGGCGTGGTCGGTGGCGACGATGTCGATCGTGCCGTCGGCGAGCGCGGTGCGCAGCGCGTGCACGTCGGCCTCGGTGCGCAGCGGCGGGTTGACCTTGTAGACCGGGTTGTACGACCGGACCAGTTCGTCGGTCAGGAGCAGGTGGTGCGGGGTGACCTCGGCGGTCACGTCGATGCCGCGGGACTTGGCCCAGCGCACGATCTCCACGGAGCCGGCGGTCGAGAGGTGGCAGATGTGGACGCGGGAGCCGACGTGCTCGGCGAGCAGCACGTCCCGGGCGATGATCGACTCCTCGGCGACGGCCGGCCAGCCGCCGAGCCCGAGCTCGGCGGAGACGACGCCCTCGTTCATCTGCGCGCCCTCGGTGAGCCGGGGCTCCTGGGCGTGCTGGGCGACGACGCCGTCGAACGCCTTCACGTACTCCAGCGCGCGGCGCATGATCACCGCGTCGTCGACGCACTTGCCGTCGTCGGAGAAGACCTTCACGCCGGCGGCGCTGTCGTGCATCGCGCCGAGCTCGGCGAGCTGCTTGCCCTCCAGGCCGACGGTGACGGCGCCGATCGGCTGCACGTCGCAGTAGCCGGACTCGCGGCCCAGCCGCCAGACCTGCTCGACGACGCCGGCGGTGTCGGCGACGGGGAAGGTGTTGGCCATGGCGTGGACGGCGGTCCAGCCGCCGCGGGCGGCCGCCTGGGTGCCGGTCAGGACCGTCTCGGAGTCCTCGCGGCCGGGCTCGCGCAGATGCGTGTGCAGGTCGACCAGGCCCGGCAGCAGCACCCGGCCCTCGGCCTCGACGACGGTCGCGCCCTCCGCGGAGAGCCCGGGGCCGACGGCCTCGACCGTCTCGCCGTCGATCAGCACGTCCTGCGGCTCGCCGCCCAGCACCTTCGCACCACGGATCAGGATCTTGGTCATGACTACTTGCTCTCCTCGGTACGGGCGGCGGTGGTGGGGGGCGTGCCGACGGCGGGCTCGGAGCCGCCGAGCAGCAGGTAGAGGACGGCCATCCGGGTCGAGACGCCGTTGGCGACCTGCTCGACGACGGTGCAGCGGTCGGAGTCGGCGACCTCGGCGGTGATCTCCATGCCGCGGACCATGGGGCCGGGGTGCATGACGATCGCGTGCTCGGGCATCTTCGCCATCCGGTCGCCGTCGAGCCCGTAGCGGCGCGAGTACTCGCGCTCGGTGGGGAAGAAGGCGGCGTTCATGCGCTCGCGCTGGACGCGCAGCATCATCACCGCGTCGGAGGCGGGCAGCACCCGGTCGAGGTCGTAGGCGATGTCGCAGGGCCACTTCTCGACGCCGACCGGGACCAGGGTCGGCGGGGCGACCAGGGTGACGTGCGCGCCGAGGGTGTGCAGCAGGAGGACGTTGGAGCGGGCGACCCGGCTGTGCAGGATGTCGCCGACGATCGTGACCCGCTGCCCCTCCAAGTCGCGGCCGATGCCGGCGTCCCGGCCGACGAGCCGGCGGCGCAGGGTGAACGCGTCGAGCAGGGCCTGGGTGGGGTGCTCGTGGGTGCCGTCGCCGGCGTTGACCACGGCCCCGTCGATCCAGCCGGAGTTCGCCAGCCGGTAGGGGGCGCCGGAGGCGCCGTGGCGGATGACAACGGCGTCCGCGCCCATCGCCTCCAGCGTCAGCGCGGTGTCCTTGAGCGACTCGCCCTTGGAGACCGAGGAGCCCTTGGCGGAGAAGTTGATGACGTCGGCCGACAGGCGCTTGGCCGCGGCCTCGAAGGAGATGCGGGTGCGGGTCGAGTCCTCGAAGAAAAGGTTGACGACCGTGCGGCCGCGCAGTGTCGGCAGCTTCTTGATCGGCCGGTCGGCGACCCGGGCCATCTCCTCGGCGGTGTCGAGGACGAGGACGGCGTCGTCACGGGTGAGGTCGGCGGCCGAGATGAGGTGTCGCTTCATCGCGAGAGATCTCCGATACGGGGACGTTTCGGGCATGCGGGCCCGCGGAGGCGTACCGCGGGCGGGACCGGAGGAGCGGCTAGCCCTCGGCCGGGGAGGTCTGCTTCGCGCCGAGCAGCACGGCGTCGCGGCCGTCCTCCTCAGCGAGCTGGACCTTGACCGTCTCCCGCAGCGAGGTGGGCAGGTTCTTGCCCACGTAGTCGGCGCGGATGGGGAGTTCGCGGTGGCCGCGGTCGACGAGCACGGCGAGCTGCACGGCGCGGGGGCGGCCGAGGTCGCCGAGGGCGTCGAGCGCGGCGCGGATGGTGCGTCCGGAGAAGAGGACGTCGTCGACGAGGACGACGAGGCGGCCGTCGAGCCCGTCGGCGGGGATCTCGGTGCGGGCGAGCGCGCGGGCGGGCTTGAGGCGCAGGTCGTCGCGGTACATGGTGATGTCGAGGGAACCGACCGGCATCGTGTGGCCGGTGATCTCCTGGAGCTTGTCGGCGAGCCGGCGGGCGAGGAAGACGCCCCGGGTCGGGATGCCGAGGAGCACCACGTCGTCGGCGCCCTTGGCGCGTTCGACGATCTCGTGGGCGATCCGGGTCAGCACCCGCGCGATGTCGGGCCCTTCGAGCACCGGACGCGCTGGGCTGTGTGCAGAGTCCATGGGAAACGGACCTCCTTCTCCGCCTCACGGGACGGACCTTAAAGGACGTCGGATGTACGCCCCATACCCTACCAGGAGCGCAAAGTGCCTGATCACCGCTCCCCTGGGGGACGGTACGGACCTTTCGGCTTGACGCATCCAAGTAACGCTGCGTAACCTCACAGTGAGTTACCAGCCACGCGGCGGAGCCGCACGTTGCCTCAGCGTTCGGGAGCTATATGTCCAGCGAATACGCCAAGCAGCTCGGGGCCAAGCTCCGGGCGATCCGCACCCAGCAGGGCCTCTCGCTCCACGGTGTGGAGGAGAAGTCCCAGGGACGCTGGAAGGCGGTCGTGGTCGGTTCGTACGAGCGCGGCGACCGCGCCGTCACCGTGCAGCGCCTCGCGGAGCTCGCGGACTTCTACGGGGTCCCGGTGCAGGAGCTGCTCCCGGGCACCACGCCGGGCGGGGCCGCCGAGCCGCCGCCGAAGCTCGTCCTCGACCTGGAGCGCCTCGCCCACGTCCCGCAGGACAAGGCCGGCCCCCTCCAGCGGTACGCGGCGACCATCCAGTCCCAGCGTGGCGACTACAACGGCAAGGTCCTCTCCATCCGCCAGGACGACCTGCGCACGCTGGCCGTGATCTACGACCAGTCGCCGTCGGTCCTCACCGAGCAGCTGATCAGCTGGGGCGTCCTGGACGCGGACGCGCGCCGCGCCGTGGCCCACGACGACGTCTGAGCCGCCTCCCCCGCAGAGTGCTCTGCAGAAACGTGCCGCCGGGGCGCGCACACGGATTTCCGTGTG
>NZ_JBHWZH010000088.1:0-26078 GCF_042728285.1 Streptomyces sp. NPDC060194
GGTTTCCGCTCTGCAGCTCTACAGCGGCCCCGGGTCCGGGATGGGCTCCGGGTGGGGCGGCTCCGGGATCGGGTTCGGCGACGGGGCCGGCGGCGGCTGCGGGGTCGGCCCCGGCAGCGGCCCGGGCGCGGGCCCCGGATCGGGGCCGGTCGGCCCCGGAGGCGGCGTCGGCGCGGGCGGTACGGGGTCGGGTACGGGGTGGACCATGGTGTTCCTCCAGCCAGTGGATGCCGTGCTTCCGGCTCTTGGATGCATCCCACGCGTACCCGCGCGGGTCCGGTCCACTCACCCGTTAGGACGCCCGGGGGCGACGGCCGCTCCGGCGGCCGCCGCGACCGCCGCGGCGAGGCCGCCGCGCGGGCTGGCGAGCACGCCCGCGCCCGCCGCCCCCGCCAGCGACACCTGCGCCAGGACGACCGTCTCGTCACCCGCCGCCCGGATGCCGGCGACCGCCCGGTCCACCAGCTCGAGGCTGCCCGGCAGGTCGCCGACGGAGAAGCGCTCGAAGGCCCCCTCGACCAGGACCGTCCGCACCCGGGGGGTGCGGCCGGCCCGCAGCGCCTCGTCGGCGATCAGGTCGAAGGTCGGGGCGAGCGTGCTCGCGACCGTCGCGACGACGACGATCGCGTCCGAACGCACCGCCTCCGCGGCCATCGGCCGGTCGACCCGCAGCACCGGGACGCCGGCCGCGGCCTCCTCCGCCACCGCGCCGATCGTCGAGCACGTGCACAGCACGGCGTGAGCCCCGTCCCGGGCCGCGCCGGCGACGACGTCGCGCACCTTCTCGGCGACGGCCTGCGGCCCCGCCTCGCGGGCCCGGGCGAGCAGGTCCTCGTGCACGAGGTGCCGCAGCTCGACCCCGGGGTGGTGCGCGTCGCGCAGCGCGTCGAAGACGGGGATGTGGGCGGGCGAGGTGTGCAGCAGGGTGATCATGCGCGCGATGCTAGCGAGCGCGGGCCGCCCCCTCAGCGGGCGGCCGGCACCACCGCGTGCGGACTGCGCGCGAAGTCGGCCCCCGGCACCGGCTCCGAGGGGTCCGCGCCGAGCGCCACGATCCGGTTGTCCGCGTCCACGTGCACCACGCGCGGCGCGAACGCGCGCGCCTCCGCGTCCTCCAACTGCGTGTAGCTGATGAGGATCACCAGGTCACCGGGGTGCACCAGGTGCGCCGCGGCCCCGTTGATCCCGATCACCCCGCTCCCCCGCTCCCCCTCGATCACGTACGTCTCCAGCCGCGCCCCGTTCGTCACGTCCACGATGTGCACGAGCTCCCCCGGCAGCAGGTCGGCGGCCTCCATCAGCTCACCGTCCACCGTGACCGACCCCACGTAGTGCAGGTCGGCCTGGGTGACCGTGGCGCGATGGATCTTCGACTTGAACATGGTGCGCATCATGGAAATGCTCCGTCCGATAGGCTCCCTGCCTGCGTTTTTGCAGGTCAAGGGCGATCTACATTCAACAACTGGTCCGCAGCGGTCTCGAAGGGTGTCAGCCGCATCGCTTGCTCTGCGCGGATGCATTCGAGGGACACGAAGCCATCACGTCATGTGGGATCTCCTCTTGAGTCGAGCAGCGGATTCCTGGATCCAAGAGGCGAGCGATGACCGGATGTCCGGAGCCTCGCGCAGCAGGTGGTCGTGCGCTGGCCATTCCTCCAGTACCCGCTCCGCAGTCCGAACAGCGCTCTCCTCGAGCTCGGCACCGGTGACGCCGAAGCGATGATCGAGGCGGCGTTCGAGACGTGCGAATGAAGCCGCGCTCACCGCTTCAAACCGCTTGCTACCGCCAAGCTTGAGGCCGAGGTCCTCAATTTCGTCGGAAGGGGTGTAGGGGATCGTGGACACCAAGTCGTAGACAGGTGACAGATTCGGGGTGATCTGGTCACGATAGATCAATGACCAGTTTTTGAGGTGCGCGTCCCCGTTGCCGACGATGACGGAGAAAGCCATCCGTCGAACCGCCTCTTGCAGATCTTCCAAGTCCTGGCCACGGTAGGCGAAAGAAGCGACTGTCTCGAAGGACGAGTTGTACTTGTCATTCGGGTAAACGTCCTTCACCTGAGCGAAGTCCTCGATGTGAATGCGCGCGCGCCCGGGTTCAGGGGATCGGTCGAACCGCCGCACCGCATAGGCCCACTCTTCTCGGTTCGGCCACATGCGGTCAGGGACGCCGTCCAACTCGTCCCGGTGCACCAACCGCACATCAGGCACATTCAGGCCCACCCGCTTGGCCAGCGACATCATCGCAAACTCGTTGGCAGGTACGTGCGGATGACGGTAATCAGGGAACTTGACCAGCCAGTCTCCGAGTTCCCCACCAACGGGCACCGTCAGGCGGTCGCCTCGGGCCAGCAGAGAGAACTTCAGGGCAACGCCGGCCAGGGAGAACCTCCATGGCGACTGCCCTCCGGGGGCGCGCGTCGACGCGCCGGCCTTGCGCGCGCTGCCGGCCTCGCTCCATACCCAGCCGTCGTCAGGATCCTCCGCGGGAAGCACCTGGACCGCACCCGGAAGGTCATGCCCGACCTGGGCGAGCAATTCCATCTCGCGATCCAGGGCAACGCCCCGGTCCTGGGCGATCCACTCCCGTAGAGGGCCCTCCGGAAGGAGGTTGGAGAACCAGCGGGGCAACCGCAGAGCAGAAGCGTAAGCCCCGCCCAAGTCCTCCTCGAAGCGCAGGCCCAGCACCGGCCTGGAGGGATTCTCAACGTAGGACTGGTTGAGGACGAAACGCGTGTGGTCGCCCCGCTGGCAGAGCGTGCCCACCCGCACGCCGTGGAGAAGCACGGCGTGAAAAATTTCCGGCAGGCGACCGGTCATGAACATCCCTTTCCGATGACATGATTACTGTGCGGCTATCGGAGCTGATCGTCAGAAAAATCGATCTCCGGCTCGATCTCCTCGTCGTCGAAGTCCAATCCGTCAAGGGACGGCGTGTCCTCGTAGTCCCACTCGGTCATTCGGGCAAGGAATTCATCGAGGTGAGCGCGAACGCTCAACTGGCGCGCTTCGAGGAAACCGGTGCGGTCGTTCCGCGACAACGCCTCGAGAGCATCATCATTGATGAGGTGCGAGTCGATGAGCTCCCGCCGGGTGGTCTCGTCGAGGTCGATACGGGGCTCCGCGATCATACGAAAGACCTCGGAAGGAAAGTCCTCGCCAAACGGCAGGAATATCCGGTTCGCCGCCCACAGCCGCTTGCCTTTTTCACCCGGCTCATTCAGGCGCGGGAAGACGTACGGGGTGGCACTGACCGGTGTCTGCTCATCGCCGAGGACACTGGACAGGCTCTGGACGTCCGCTGGGGCCCCTGTGGCAAGGGAACGGGGCCGCAAGGACCACCATGCGCTCAACACGATCTTCGTGGTGGCCTCGTTGGTCCGAAAGCGATCCGGGTTGGGACGAGCATAGACAGCACCCTTCATCGTCTCCAGGAGCGCTTGCAAGGAACCCTCTTCATCACCGGGCTTGATCTTGTTGCTCAGAGTGCGGCTGAACTGAGTGAAGCTGCCCCTGAAAACCGAAGGACCCGCGATCGATAGACGCCAGAAAAGACGCCGCAACAAGCGCTGGCTATTCAGCGTGGGCTCCGGGAAGTGCGCGAAGAATCGCGTCAGGACTACGAGCTGGGCCCGATAGGGAAGCAGGGCGATGTGCGGCACCCCTGCGGTCTCGATCAGGAACGTGACGGCGCGCACCAAGGCCTCCTCAGCCTCTCGGTAGGCCGTCTGCTCGTCCTCCACGAACTCGAGCTGCGAGCGGCGGGAGTCGGTACTGAACTCGGTCCGGATGTCCCGCATGGGATCTGGACCCCGCCGCGCCAGGAACGCCGCGAGAATGGTGTTGACGTCGATGGTCCCGAACAACGTGCGGGCGGCCACGTTGTCCGCGATACGGGAAAAGTTCAGCCTGCCTTCGAAACCCTCCTCGGTACCAGAGTTCAAGGCCGTGAAGATCTCCGCTCGGTTCAGTCGCCGACCGTAGTTGTTCATCCGGTCGAAGATGTCCGTCAGGACGCGTACGTCGTCCTGACGAACCAGATAGGCAGGGACCTTGTACTGGCGGAGCTTCGTGGAGACCTCCTCGGCCTTGTCGTAGTAGTCCTCTACGTCCGGCCCCTGGGTACGGAACCAGCTCAGCAAGCGGCGGCCATCGAAGAGCGTGGGGACGTCGATGTGATGCGACTCGAGTCCGTACCGGGGTGTTTCGATGAACTGGTCCTCCGCCAGGTCGTAGACCACGCTGAACGGCTCGTGTTTGTTACCCTCGGGGTGCAGCGCGTTGGCGAGGCTGGTCAGGCGCTGCTGGCCGTCGACCACCCACATCACTTCGTCGTGCGCCGGCGCGTCGATGACGAGCTGCCCCAGCTTGATCTTGTCCATCGGGGATTTCCGCACCCACAGGAGCAGGTTGCCCACCGGGTACCCGCGCACGATGCTGTCAAAGAGCCGCAGCACATCCTTGGTCTGCCAGCGGAAGCCACGCTGGAAGTGCGGCACCCTGATCCGGCCCTGCCAAGCCCATGGTACGAAGTCACCGAGTTCGTAGGTGGTGGCGGTGGGCTGTGTCGAGAGGCCCGGGGCGGTCTCGGACATTTCCTACTCCTGTCGGATCCTGGTCAGATGATGCTGGAAGCCACTTTGCGGGCCCAGTCAGAACATGGCGACGTCAAGCCGGACCAGCGTGGCATTGTCGAGGTTGATGGCCTGCCCTTTCTCACCCAGAGTCTGAATACGGCAGCTCGAACCACACGTCGACGCCGCAACTACCCATCCGTGCACGAAGTTGCCAGCTTAAGCAAGCAGGGCCCCATCTGCGCCCCCTAATGAACGATTGCTGACCAGATGAGTCGTACGACGTCTGACCAGTCCGAACACTCAACCGCACGCTCAGGCCCCTCTCACTCCTCTGTCTGCGTTTTTGCAGGTCAAGGGCGGAGTCGTCAGGGTACAACGAGTCACGTTACGGGCAGGGGGCCGCAGGCTTCTCCGGGCTGGTCGGCTCCCCGTAACCGGGTGGCCCGCGTCCGAGGGTCGGGGAAGTGGCCGTCGATGAAGGCGTTGCGGAACTTTCCGTCCGGATCGTGCTCGGTCAGGAGGCGGGCGAAGTCCGGGGCGCGGTCGTAGCGGGCGACGACGTCCTCGGGCGGCATCAAGGTGAGCTTGCCCCAGTGCGGCCGGGCCCCCAGCGGGGCGAGGCGTTCCTCCACCGCGGCGAGGACGGGCCGGACGGCAGCCTCGTCCTTGATCCAGGTGAAGTGGAAGGTGACCGAGTCCCGGCCGTGCGCCGGGCTCAGCCACAGGTCGTCGGCGCTGACGGAGCGCACCTCCGCGACGTGCAGCACGGGCGCGAGGAGGTCACCCAGCGGGCGCAACGCGGCGAAGGCCGCGGGCGCGTCCTCGCGCGACACGAAGAGCTCGGACTGCAGCTCCTCTCCCGCCCCCGGCTCCAGTTCGGGCCGGAAGTGCGCGGCAGGCGCTCGAACCAGGTCCCTGGAACGCCCAGTTGGGCGGTGCTCGCGTCGGACGGGAAGCCCGGAATCGGGTGCAGCGGCTCGGTGGCGGGCCGCCCGCCCCGCCACCTACCGGGTTCGCGGTCCGTGCGGTGCTTCAGCCACACCTGGCAGTCCGGGGCATGCCAGTCGGTGAAGAAGCTGACGCTGTAGGCGGCGTCCAGGACGTCGCCCAGGCGCTCGGCGACCTCCTCCAGCGGGACGTCGACGCGGACGTGCTGCGCCACCTCGAAGGCGGGCTCGACGTCCAGGGTCAGCCGGGTGACGACGCCGAGGGCTCCGAGCGCAATCACCTGGCCGGGGAACGAGGGGTCGGCGCCGCGCTCCGACACAAGAAGATCGCCGTCGGGGCCGACGCGCTCCAGCGCGCGGAACGATGTCGCGAGGCAGCGCAGTGTGCTGCCCGAGCCGTGGGTGCCGGTCGCGCAAGAGCCCGCCACGGAGATGTGCGGCAGGGAGGCGAGGTTCGGCAGCGCGAACCCCGCCTGGTGGAGTCCCGCGGCGACCTCCGCGTACCGCATGCCGGCGCCCACGGTGACGGTCGAGGCCTCGCGGTCGAGCTCGAGGAGAGGAGGAAGTGCGTCGAGCAGGACGAGGTCGTGGTCGGTGTCGGCAACACGGCTGAAGGAGTGTCCGCTGCCGATGGCGCGCAACGCGGGACTTCCGGCGACGGTGCGGCGCACGGCGTCGACGCTGTCAGGGCGGTGCACACGGGCGGCGCCGAAGGTGAGGGTGCCGGCCCAGTTGGTCAGCGGGGTGGTCATGCGCTCTCCGATCGGTGGGCGGTGTGCGCCGGCGGCGGGGATCAGGGGGTGAGGAGCGGGTTCCCGTGGGTCGTGACGAAGGCCTGCGCAGCCCGGCGGAAGGTGCGGACGCGGCCGGTCTCGGTGGCGGCCCCGCCAGACGAGGCGCCAGGCGTAGGGGAGGCCGTCGGTCAGGGGGACGTAGGCCACGTCGGGACGTACATCGTGCCGGGCCGCGTGGGTGGGGACGGGGAAGACGCCGCGCCCCGCTCCCACCAGGGCGAGCATCTCCTGGGCGGTCGCGAAGTCCGCGCCGCGGTCGATCGCCCGGCCGGTGGGCGTGCGGCTCGGCACGGCGAGGGCGTCGATAGCGGCGGGGATGCCGCGCGGGCGCAGCACCTTGTCGCGGGCGAGATCCTCCAGGGCGACGGAGGGGCGGCCGGCAAAGGGGTGCCGGGCGGAGACGGCAAGCAAGGACGGTTCGCTGATGAGGACGGGTCTCTCGACGCGGTCGCGGGCGACCCCCGAGTGGGCGGTCAGCAGGATGTCGTGCAGGAGCGTGCGGTGGTCGACATAGCTGCTCTCGATGATCTCGACCCGGCAGGCCGGGTGCTCGGCCTGGAACGTCTCGGCGACCTGCAGCACGAACCGGGCGACGGCGGTGCCGAGGAAGCCGAAGCGCAGTGGGCCGTCGAGCCCCGAACCGGCCGCGACGGCCCGGGCGAAGCCGTCGAGGATCTGCTGCCGCGCGGGCCGTAGGTCGTCGTTCAGCCGCGCTCCGATGGGGGTCAGGCCCACCCGCCGGCTGGTGGGCTCGAAGAGCGGGGCCCCGACCGCGCGTTCCAGCTTCCTGATCGTCTTGCTGACCATGGCGACCGAGACGTGCAGCCGCTCGGCGAGGGTCAGGAAGATCTCGATGTCACGCCGTTCCATGCCCCGCCCCGCCCGTCCGGCCGCCAGTCCGTTCATGAACCTGTGGGTCAACGATCCTTGCACGGTTGCCCGTTGTTGTGTGGATCCCATTGCCGAAGGATGGGGGAGCGGCCGGACGGCACGGCCGCTCCGATGGCAGACGTGGGGGAGATCCCCGTGGGACGTGACGACCTGACCCTCGCGCTCGGCGGCACCGGCAGGACCGGCCGCCGCGTCACGCGCCTGCCGACCGGTCGCGACCTGCCGGAACGCCCACCTGGGCGACGGGGCCCGGGAGGTCCTAGGCCGCCCGGCCACGGATTTCGCCGCCTACGCCCGCCGGACCGCCGCGACCGGCGTCCGGGCGCCTACCACCGGGAGCACCTCATGAGACGACCGCGGTCCGCGGCCCTGCTCGCCGCCACGCTGTGCACCGGCCTCAGGGCCGGTCTGCTCGCCGGCTTCGCCTACGCCGTCATGCCCGGTCTGGCCGGCACCTCCGACCGGACCTTCGTCGAGGCGATGCAGGGCGTCAACGCGGCCATCGTGAACCCGGTGTTCATGGTTCCCTTCCTGGGCGCGGTCCCGCTCCTCGGACGGGCCGCGGTCCTGGCCCGGCGGGGACCCGACCGTGCCGCACTCCCCTCGCTGGTCGCCGCGCTGGCCCTGTACGGAGCGGCCTTCGCGGTCAC
Source organism: Streptomyces sp. NPDC060194 (assembly GCF_042728285.1). Classification (NCBI taxonomy): domain Bacteria; kingdom Bacillati; phylum Actinomycetota; class Actinomycetes; order Kitasatosporales; family Streptomycetaceae; genus Streptomyces; species Streptomyces sp. NPDC060194. Next base: position 7,859 of record NZ_JBHWZH010000088.1, read on the forward strand.
CGGCGGCTTCAACGTCCCGCTCAACGACGCTCTGGCGGCGGCCGGCGATCCCGACCGGTTCGAGGGCGGTTGGGTTTTCTGGAATGCCGTCCGCGCCCTCCTCCACACCGGAGCGTTCGCCTGCACGGCCCGCGCGCTGATGCTTCACAGGACGTACCAGTCGCACGAGGTTCCGGACAAGGGGCCGCGGTCGGAGCCGACCCCGGTACGGGGAGCGTGACACTGCCCGCTGTCCCGCCCACCCCGCCCCCGGCCGGCGGACCCCGGCAGGCGAACCCCGGTCGGGCTCAGTCGCCCCGTCCACCGGCACCGATCGCCAGCAGGGCGTCAAGCTCCTTGCCCGCGTCGTCGTACCCCGCGTCGCAGATCCGCTCCAGCTCCCGCAGGTCCCCCGCCGCGACCGCGCGCCGGGTGAACAGCAGTCCGGCGCGCCCGGACCCCTCGTCGAGCAGTTCGCTCAGCTCCGTCAGGTCCCCGGCGGCCTCGGCCAGGTCGGCCAGCCGGTCCAAGGCGGTCTCGTTCCCCGCGTCGGCCAGCTCGCGCAGGATGCTCCGGTCGACGTCCGTCAGAGCAGTGGGCGCAGCCGTCCGGCGAGGGAGGGGGTGGGGCCGGGGCCGGGTGGCGGGGCGGTGTCGGGGACGGCGCCGGTGCGGGCGGCGGGGTCGATCCAGGGGGTGGGGCGGGGGTCGAGGAAGTGCTCGGCGTGGGAGAGGGTGCGCTGGGCGGCGGTGGCGGACGGCGGGACCGGGTCGAAGCGGACCCGGTCGGGGTCGGCGCCCCGCCGGACGAGCAGTTCGACGAGCTCCGAGACGAACGCGGGCGGACCGCTGAGGTACACGTCCTGGTCGGCCCAGTCGTCGCGGGCGGCCATCGAGGCGTGGAAGCGCGAGGTGGCGTTGGCGCGGCTCTCGAAGGGGCGCGGATGCCACCACGACACGTCGATCGACGCGTGGCGGTGGGGCAGCGCGCCCACGACGGGCAGGTCGTAGGAGTGGGCCTCGGTGCGGGCGAGGATCTCCAGCCGCAGGCGCGGCTCGGGCCGGGCGCCGCGGAGCTCCTCCAGGAGCGCCTTCGTCGACGACCAGCCGCTGCCTGCGGCGAACAGGGTGATGTCGGACGCGGGGCGCGCGGGCGCCGTGACCGCTCCGGAGGCCGGACCGAGGCGCAGCCGGTCGCCGGGGCGGACCTCGTCGCAGAGCGCGGTGCTGAGCAGTCCGCCCTGCACGCGCGCGACGTGGAACTCCAGGATGCCGTCGCCGCGCGGGGCGCAGGCGACGGAGTACGGGCGCCACACCCGCGGCCGGCGCGGGCTGCACAGCGTCGCGTACTGGCCGGACCGGTAGGGGTAGGGGCGGTCGGTGAGCACCGTCAGGACCGCGGTGTGGCCGTGGTGGAGGCGGTGGCTCAGGACGGTCGCGTCCCAGTGCGACGGTTCTCCCGCCGCCTCGGCGAGCGCGGCGCCCTGCCGCATGGCGCCGGCGGCGACGGTGTAGGCGGCGACCCACGCCGCTTCCGTGCGCGCGTCCCAGGTCTGCTCGCTGACGTAGGCCAGCGCGGCGACGAGGCTCGCCCCGACGGCGTCGTAGTGGGCGTCTGCTGCCTCGAACTTGCGGTGGTCGCGGCCGAGTTGCAGCAGCACACCCGGCAGGGCGGGGTCGTCGAGGTGGGTGACGACGTGGCCGAGCGCCGCGAACAGGCGGTCGCGCTGCTCGCCCATGTCCTCGGGGAACAGCCCGCGCACCGAGGGGTTGTTGGCGAAGAGGTGGGTGTAGAAGAACTTCACCGCGTGATCGGCCCGACGGCTCACCCGCTCGAAACTCGCACGCACGAGCCGCACGTCCTCGTCCTTCACGGCACCTCAACTCCCGTTCGAGGGCGCCGTGTCCGCATCCACGAGCGACCGATATCCGGCACAACCGATCATCCGACGGCCTCAAGACAACCATCGCGGACATGGATCTCGCCACCACTTCCGGAACAGGTCCCTCCTCGGACGCACGTGACGTCGCCCACCCTCTCGTCACGTTTCGCGCCCGCAGGTGCCACCCCCGCGCCGGCCCGGTCAGGCGACGGCCGTCCGCTCCTCGGCCGACCGCTCCTGGGGCGTGCTCCCCTCGGCCGCGAACTGCGTCCGGTACAGCTCCGCGTACCGGCCACCCCGCGCCAACAGCCCCTCGTGGTCGCCCCGTTCGACGACACGACCGTCCTCGACGACCAGGATCAGGTCGGCGGCGCGGATCGTGGACAGCCGGTGGGCGATGACCAGGGCGGTGCGCCCCTCCAGTGCCTCGGTCAGGGCCTCCTGGACGGCCGCCTCGGAGGTGTTGTCCAGATGGGCGGTGGCCTCGTCGAGGATGACGACCCGCTGGCGGGCGAGCAGCAGCCGGGCGATCGTCAGGCGCTGGCGCTCGCCGCCGGAGAGCCGGTAGCCGCGCTCGCCGACGACGGTGTCGAGCCCGTCGGGCAGCTCCCGGACCAGCGCGTCGAGCCGGGCCCGGCGCAGCGCCTCCCACACCTCGCCGTCGGTCGCGCCGGGCCGGGCGAGGAGCAGGTTGGCGCGGACGGTGTCGTGGAAGAGGTGCCCGTCCTGGGTGACCATGCCGACGGCGCCCCGCAGCGACTCGGCGGTCAGCTCTCGGACGTCGACCCCGCCGATCCGTACGGCGCCGGCGTCGGTGTCGTACAGCCGCGGGAGCAGCTGCGCGACGGTGGACTTGCCCGCGCCGGAGGAGCCGACGAGGGCGACGGTGCGGCCGGGGGCGGCGCGGAAGGAGACCCCGTGCAGGACCTCCGCGCCCCCGCGGGTGTCCAGCGTGGCGACCTCCTCCAGCGAGGCGAGGGAGACCTTGTCGGCGGACGGGTAGCCGAAGCGGACGTCGTCGAACTCGACGGACAGCGGGCCGTCGGGGAGTTCGCGGGCGTCGGGGCGCTCCTCGATCAGCGGCCTCAGGTCGAGCACCTCGAAGACCCGCTCGAAGCTGACCAGCGCGCTCATCACCTCCACCCGGGCCCCGGCGAGCGCGGTCAGCGGCGCGTAGAGCCGGGTGAGCAGCAGGGCGAGCGCGACGACGGCGCCGGGGTCGAGCGAGCCGCGCAGGGCGTAGGCCCCGCCGAGGCCGTAGACGAGGGCGAGGGCCAGCGCGGAGACGAGGGTGAGCGCGGTGATGAAGACCGTCTGCGCCATCGCGGTGCGCACGCCGATGTCGCGGACGCGGCGGGCGCGGGCGGCGAACTCGGCGGACTCGTCGGCGGGGCGGCCGAACAGCTTGACCAGGGTGGCGCCGGGCGCGGAGAACCGCTCGGTCATCCGGGTCCCCATGGCCGCGTTGTGCTCGGCGGCCTCGCGCTGGAGCCGGGCCATCCGGCTGCCGGTCCGGCGGGCGGGGATCACGAAGACCGGCAGGAGCAGCAGGGCGAGCAGCGTGATGCGCCAGGAGAGCGACAGCATCACCACGAGGGTGAGCAGCAGGGTGACGACGTTGCCCACCACCCCCGACAGCGTGCCGGAGAAGGCGCGCTGGGCGCCGATCACGTCGTTGTTGAGCCGGCTGACCAGCGCGCCGGTGCGGGTGCGGGTGAAGAAGGCGACGGGCATCCGCTGCACGTGGTCGAAGACGGCCGTGCGCAGGTCGAGGATGAGGCCCTCGCCGAGCCGCGCGGACAGCAGCCGGGACACCAGCCCCAGTCCGGCCTCCAGGACGGCGATCAGCGCGATGAGCAGCGCGAGCCGGGTGACCGCCGAGGGGTCGTCGCCGGCGACGATCGCGTTCACGACCCGGCCCGCGAGGACGGGCGTGGCGACGGCGAGCAGCGCGGCGAGGACGCTCACCGCGAGGAAGCGGCCGATCCGGGCCCGGTGCGGGCGGGCGAAGCGGCCGATCCGGCGGAGGGTGGCCCGGCCGAGCGGGCGGCGGTCCTGCTCGGCGCGCAGGGACTGCAGGGAGTGCCAGGCGGTGATTTCCATGTCCATACCGGGACCGTAGGACCTGAAGCGGACTTGAGGTCAAGCGCGGGACCGTCGTCGGGGCGCGGACGGGCACGCGGGGCACGAGAGATTCACGCCGGTTCACGGGTTCGGTGTTTGGGGCGGCGGGCCTCGGCCACCCGCAGTACATGGAGTGGATGCGAGAGGCAGCTTGCCTGCACGAGGACCCCGAACTGTTCTTCCCCGTGGGCCAGTCGGGCCCCGGCCTCAGCGACCAGCAGCGCGCGCTGGCCGTCTGCGCCGGGTGCCCGGTCCGAGCGGCCTGCCTGGAGTGGGCGCTGGAGATCGGCCGGCCCACCGGGGTGTGGGGCGGGACGACGGAGGACGACCGCGAGAAGCTGCGCCGCCGGCGTCACGCGCACGCGGGCTGAGCGGCCCACGCGCGGCCTGAGGCCTGCAACACCCCTAGCGCGCACCGCCGTTGACGTAAAGCGTCTGGCCGCTGACGTATGCCGCCTCGTCCGAGGCGAGGAACGCGACCACGTTCGCGACGTCCTCGGGCCGGCCGACCCGCCCCAGCGGCGTCCGCTCGGCCGCGAGCCGCTGGTGCTCCTCCGCGCTCGCGCCGACCCGCTGCGCGGTGGCGGCGGTCATCGCGGTCGCGATGTAGCCGGGGGCGACGGCGTTGACGTTGATGTCGAAGCGGCCCAGCTCGATGGCGAGGGTCGCGGTGAAGCCCTGGATGCCGGCCTTCGCGGCGGCGTAGTTCGCCTGCCCACGGTTGCCGAGCGCCGAGCGGGACGAGAGCGAGACGATCTTCCCGTAGCGCTGCTGCGACATGTACTTCTGGGCGGCCTGGGAGCAGTTGAAGACGCTGGTCAGGTTGACGGTGAGGACGGCGTCCCAGTCGTCCTTCGGCATCCTGAAGAACAGGTTGTCGCGGGTGATCCCGGCGTTGTTGACCAGGATGTGGATCCCGCCGAGCTCCTCGGCGATCCGTGCGAACACCGCCTCGACGGCGTCCTGGTCGGTGACGTCGCACCCGTACGCGGTCGCCTTCCCGCCCTTCGCGCGGATCTCGGCGGCGGTGCCCTCGGCCCGCTCCTCGGTGAGGTCGACGACGGCGACGGCCGCGCCCTGCTCGGCGAGGAGCCGCGCGGTGGCGGCCCCGATGCCCTGGGCGGCGCCGGTGACGACGGCGGTGCGGCCGGTGAAGCGGAGGGTGGTCATACGGTGTCCTGTTCGTTCGAAGTCCTGGGCGCGGAAAAGCGGTTCAGCGCTCGACGAGTACGGCCGCGCCCTGGCCGACCCCGACGCACATCGTCGCCAGCCCCCGGCGGGCGTCCGTACGGCGCATCCGGTGCAGCAGGGTGGTGAGGATGCGGGCGCCCGAGCAGCCCAGCGGGTGGCCGAGTGCGATCGCGCCGCCGCTCGGGTTGACCCGGTCGGGGTCGATGCCGACGCCGTCGACGGAGGCGAGCGCCTGGGCGGCGAAGGCCTCGTTGAACTCGGCGGTGTCCACCTCGCCGACGTCCCAGCCGGTGCGGGCGAGCACCTTGGCGGTCGCGGGGACGGGTCCGAGTCCCATCACGTCGGGGTGCACACCGGCGGAGGCTCCGGCGACGTACCGGCCGAGGGACTCGAGGCCGAGCTCGTCCAGGACGTCCTCGCCGACGAGGACGAGGCCGGCGGCCCCGTCGTTCATCGGGGAGGCGTTGCCGGCCGTGACGCTGCCGCCGGCGCGGAAGACCGGGCGCAGGGCGGCGAGCTTGTCGAGGGAGGTGTCGGGGCGGACGCATTCGTCGGCGGAGACGACCACGCCGTCCGGGCGGGTGACCGGCAGCAGCTCTGCGTCGAAATGGCCGTTCTCCACCGCCTCGGCGGCGAGCCGGTGGCTGCGGAGCGCGAAGGCGTCCTGGCGCTCGCGGGCGATGCCGTGGCGGGCGGCGACCTCCTCGGCGGTCTCGCCCATGGCGAGCAGGCCGTGCAGGTCCTTCATCCGGGGGTTGACCAGCCGCCAGCCGAGCCGGGTGTCGGCGGTGTCCATCCGGTGCGGCAGCGCCTCGTCGGGGCGCTGGAGGACGAAGGGGGCCCGGCTCATGGACTCCGAGCCGCCGGCGATCACCACGTCCGCCTCGCCGGACGCGATCGCCCGAGCGGCGCCGGTGACGGCCTCCAGGCCGGAGGCGCAGAGCCGGTTCACGGTCGCCCCCGGCACGGTCTCCGGCAGCCCGGCCAGCAGGACGGCCATCCGGGCCACGTTCCGGTTGTCCTCGCCCGCCTGGTTCGCCGCGCCCCAGTAGACGTCGTCGATCCTGGCCGGGTCGAGCCCCGGCAGCCCGTCGGCCAGCGCGCGGACCACGTGGGCGGCGAGGTCGTCGGGGCGGACGGAGGACAGCGCGCCGCGCAGCCTGCCGATGGGGGTGCGGCGGGCGGCGACGAAGTGGACTGGGCGCACGTGCGGCTCCGGAGGGTCGATCTCGTGGACGCGGTCGACGGGGACGCGACTGGAAATTAGCAGTGCTAGTTAAGCAGCTGCGGACCGGACTCTAGACGGCGGCGCGCCCGGGCGGAAGGGGAGCGGGGGCGCACCCCGGGCACAATGCGACCCATGCCCGACTCTCCTCGTGCCGGTGAGCACGCCTCCCCCGCCCCCGTCGTCACCGGCACCCCCGGCTCGTTCGCGCACGGCGTGCTCACCGAGCGGCACCCCGCCCTGATCGAGCGGGTCCGGTCCGCCACCGCCTACGGAGCCGAGCAGCTGCGCGGGCTCGACGCCCTACTGGCCGAGGTCACGGAAGACGTGCTGCGGCCGCTCCCCGAGGGCGAGCCGCACGCCGAGCCGTGGCTGGAGTGGGGGCGCCCGCACTGGGGCGGGTCGTGGCTGGCGGCCCCCTTCCTCTGGGCGGAGAGCTACTTCTACCGCAGGCTGCTCGCGGCCCTCGGTTACTTCCGGCCCGGCCCGTGGCGGGGCGTCGACCCGTTCGAGCCGTTCAAGACCGCCGACCTGACCGGCGAGGGGGTGACCGAGGAGCTGGCGTCCCTCGACGCCCTCGACGGGATGCCGCCCGCCGAGCGCGACACCGCCGTCCTGCACGCCTCGCTCTGGGGCAACCGCGCCGACCTCGGCTTCCGGCTGTCGGTCGGGGACGAAGGGCTCGGTGCGAAGGTCCCCGGGCTGATCGCGGACGACGCGGCGGAGTTCTGGAGCGCGCTGGACCGCCGGCCGGGCGGGGCGGTGCACCTCGTCGCGGACAACGCGGGGCCCGAGCTGCTGCCCGACCTGGTCCTGGCCGACCACCTGCTGGCCGGCGGCCGGGCGGGGCGGGTGACGCTGCACGTGAAGCCGTACCCGTACTTCGTCTCCGACGCGACGCCGGCGGACGCGCTCGCCTGCCTGCGCCGGATGGCCGCCGCGCCAGGCGCCCGGGCGCGGGCCACGGCGGACCGGCTGCGGTCGGCCGTCGGGGACGGTCGGCTGCGGCTGCTCGCGCACCCCTTCGCCGTCGCGCCGTACGGGTACGCCGAGGCGCCGGACGAACTGCGCGCGGAGTGGGGCGGGGCGGCGCTCACCGTGATGAAGGGCGACCTCAACTACCGCCGCCTGGTGGGCGACCGGCACTGGCCGGCCGACCTGCCGTTCCGCGAGGCGACGGCGTACTTCCCCGGACCGGTGGCCGCCCTGCGCACGTGCAAGAGCGACGTGGTGACCGGTATCACGGCGACGGATCTCACCCGGCTCGACGCGGTGGAACCCGGCTGGCGGACCGCAGGGACGCACGCGCTGGTGCAGGTCAGGGGCTGACGCGCGGACCCGCCCGACCGGGTGGGTCGAGGACGATCGGCCGGCGACCGGAGATGACCGCCGGGTGACCGGATGATTTACACGGACGTAGCAGTGCGACCGCCTGGGACCCCGTATGATCGGAGGTACCGCACACGCCGCGAACTTCCGTTCATGTCAGGCGACTTGGCGGCTCCCCTTACCCCCCGGCCGGCGCAGCCATGCCCTCGGCCGCCCCTCCGGCCTGCCCGGAAGACGAGAAAGGCACCTTGAATGGACTCACGCGTACGCGTCTGGCTCAACCGCACGTACGCGGAGAACGTGTTCTTCATCGATCAGCTGCGGAACAATCCGCAGCGCCGCCCGGTGGAGATCCACGCCAGCCACGCCGACCCCGACTCGCCGGTCCTGATGGCCGCCGACACCGCCTCGCTGGAGCCCGAGGGCCTGTCCTCGGCCGCGTACGTCGAGTACGCCCTCGACCACTGCGCGAAGAACGGCATCGACGTCTTCGTGGTCCGCGAGAACCAGGCCGCGATCGCCGCCGCCCGCGCGGAGTTCGCGGCGCTCGGCACCGTCCTGGTCACCCCGCCCGCCGAGGCCGTCGCCGTCTTCGAGGACAAGATCACCGCGTACGAGGCGTGCTCGGCGATCGGCATCCCCACCCCGCCCTGGCACCGGGTGCGCACCGAGGACGAGCTGGTCGCCGCCGTCGAGGCGATCGAGGCCACCGGGCACACCGCCTGCTTCAAGCCCGCCTCGGGCGCGGGCGGCGTCGGCTTCCGGATGATCACCCGCAGCCCGTTCTCGCTGCTGCACCTGGGCGGCTTCCCGAGCCCGTACGTGCCGCTGGACCTGGTGCGCCAGGCGCTGGCGGAGAGCGACCGCGAGGTCGACTGGCTGGTCATGCCGCGCCTGGAGGAGCCGGAGGTGTCCGTCGACTGCCTGACCGGCACCGACGGCAAGGTGCGGCTCGCGGTGGGCCGGACGAAGAACGGCCGCCGCCGCGGCTTCACCCTGCACCCGTCCTGGATCGAGCCCGCCCGGGCGCTCGCCGAGGCGTTCGACCTGCACTGGCTGACGAACATCCAGTTCCGCCTGTACGAGGGCGAGCCGGTGCTGCTCGACGTCAACACCCGGCCCGCCGGCGGGCTGCACCAGCTCGCGCAGTGCGACCTGAACGTGCCGTTCGCGGCGCTGCGGATGGCGCTCGGCGAGGAGCCCGGCGACCTGACGCCGGACTTCCTCGGCCCGGACTACGCGGTGGTGGCCGGGCCCCGGCCGCTGCGGCCGGTCGCGCTGCCGCACCAGCGGACCGAGTCGTCCGCGCGGCCGGTGGCGGTCGCCCCGCAGGTGCCTGCGGCACCATAGGGCGCATGAGTCCGTCCCAGGTCCCCGTCCTCCCGCTCGCCGACCCCTCGCTCGGGGCCGTCACCGAGGAGCCGGTGGTGCTCGGTCTGTCGGGCGCCCGCGTCGTCCGGCTGCGCGACGCGGGCGGGCGGCCGGTCGCCTACGTGAAGCTCGCCGTCGCGCCGGGACTCGTCACCGACCTCCTGCACGAGGCCGACCGGCTCACGGTGCTCGGAAGGATCGGGCTGCCGGTCCCGCCCGTCCTGGACTCGGGCGTGCGGGACGGCTGGACCTGGCTCCTGACCGGCGTCCAGCCGGGCCGGCCCGCCTCCGACCCCTGGCCGGCGGCGGAACGTGCCGGCGTCGTCGCCCTGCTCGCCCGGGCCGCCCGCGTGCTCCACGGGTTCGGCGGCATCGCGGGCGCGCGCTACGACCGCACCCCGGCCGGGCTGCTGCGGCTCGCGCGGCGGCGGGTGGAGGCGGGGCTCGTCGACCGCGCCTGGTCGGCCGCCGGGGTGCAGGGGCCGCCGGCCGCGGTCGCCCTCAAGGAGTGCGAGGAGCGGGCGCAGGCCCTCGGTCCGGGGCCGGCGACCCTGGTCCACGGCGACCTCTCGCTGCCGAACGTCCTGATCACCCCGGAGCGGACCTTCGGCTTCGTCGACCTCGCCCGGGCCGGCCGCGGCGACCCGCACGCCGACCTCGCCGACCTGGTGCGCAGCCTGCGCAACGACCTCAACCCGCAGTTCGGCGAGGCGGACGTGGAACTGTTCCTGGACGCCTACGGCCGCGACCGCGTCGAACCCGAACGCCTGGCGCTGCACGACGAGTTGGAGACGTTCTTCGGGCCGGGGCCGGCGTCCTGACGAACGGACCGGTCGAAAACGCGTCCGCACCGGTCGCAGTGTCGGTGGGGCGTGGCATCCTCGGACGGACGGGCGGGACGGGATACGTCCGAGGGGGCGTCGCGCGACGGGCCGGTGGGCCGGACCGCGCGGCGGAGGGGGACGGGGGACGGCGGGATGACGGAGTTCGGCGCGGGCCCCGGCATGGGCATGCGGGGGCGGAACGGGATCGTGTCGCTGGTCGACGCCTGCCTCCACCAACCGCCCACGGCCGAGCGGCCGGTGACCGTCCTGCTCGGGCCGCGCGGCAGCGGGGCCAGTGAGGCGCACAACGCGCTGATGGAGCGCTTCGGCCCCGACTACCCCTTCGCCTACGTCAACTTCGGCGTCGAGCAGACCCTGCTCCCCCGGTACGCGCTCGGGCTGATCGCCCGCCAGCTGGAGCGCAAGCTGCCGCGCTACCGCCGCTCGCGCTTCCCTCTGCTCACGCTCGGCCTGCTCGCCTCCGACCAGGACCTGCGGATCACCGACCTCGCCTCGGGCCGGCGCGACATCCGGCGCGGCCTCGACGCCTTCCGGACGCACTACGAGAACCGCTACGGCGACGTCCTCGGCGCGTTCCTCGACGTGGCGGGCAGCGCGCTGGGCGCCCCCGCGGGCGCCTCCGCCGCGGTGCACGCGCTGCTCGACGACGCCGTCCGCCGCGGCCGGCGCAGGATGCCGGGCGGCGGCCGGTTCAGCGCGAACGCCGCCTGGTACGGCGCCCATCCGCTGGTGCCGAGCCGCGACCGGTGGGAGGCGCTCGTCGAGCTCAACCTGTGGCGGCACGGCGGCCGCGCGGACGACGAGGAGCGCCTGGACCGGGTGCTGTTCTCCGCCTTCCTCGCCGACCTGCGGCGAGGCGCCGCGCACAGCTTCAGCCCCCGCTCCCACCTGCTGCTCCTCGACAACACCCACAGCCACTACGGCCGTTCCTTCCTCGACCTGCTGCTGCGCGCCCGGCACGAGGACACCGTGATACGGGGCGCGCCCTGCGACCCGCTGACGGTCGTGGCCAGTTCGAACCGCTGGCTGCCCCGCTGGGGCCCGGCCACCGGCGAGCAGTGGTCCTGGCGGCTGCGGCTGCCCGACCGGGCGGGGCTCGCCGACTGGCACGAGCACCGACCGCCGCGCGACGGCGACGACTCGTGGTGGTACCCGCTGCGCCTGCGCGACCTCAACCTCGACGAGGTGCGGCTGCGTATGGAGACCCAGGCCCGCCTCCACCCCGACCTCGCGCCCTTCGTGCGCCTGGCCCCGTTCGTGCACCGGCTCACCTGTGGACTTCCGCGCGCGGTCCAGCAGGTCCTGGAGATGCTGCGCCGGCCGGACGCCCCGACCGGCCAGGGGCCGGCCCAGGAGCGCTGGCTGCGGAGCCTGCCGGGGCTGGCGGTGCCCGGCGGCGAGGACTCCGCCACGCTGGCCGAGGCGGCCCTCGCCCACCTCCTCGACGGCTTCGACGCCCGCGAGCGGGAGCGGTTGGCCGAGTGCGCGGCGGCGCAGGACCTGTCGGTGGGGACCCGGGTGCTCGACCACGGCGAGTTCCTGTTCACCGAGATCAGGGCGCGCAGGCTGCTCGACGACCCGGGCACGCTGACGCCCGTCCTCCACCCGTGGCTGCGCCGCCTGCTGCTGTGGCAGCTCGCCCGCTCCCCCGGCGACTGGAACGCGGCGCACGAGCTGCTCGGCGACCACTTCGCGGCCGAGGGCCGCAAGGTGCCCGAGATGTACCACCGGCTGGCCGCCGGACGACTCGACCTGGTGGCCGGGTACCTGCACGAGCGGTTCCTGCGCGCCCCCGTCGACGAGTGGATCGGCGAGTACGACCGGATCACCTCCGCTCCGAACCGACTGCTTCCGGTCGGAGGCCCGTTGGAGATGCTGGCCGGGCTCGCACCGCCCGGCCGCGACGAGTCCGTCACCGCCGCCTCCGTCGTCCGGGAGCTGGTCGCCGCGCGCTGGCTGTGGAGCGATCCGCTCGCCGACCCGGCCATGCGGCTCAACACGATCCTGGCGGACGGGTTCATCCAGCTCTCCCGGCTGCGCAGGACCGACACCGTGGCGCTGCTCAACGCCTCCGAGCGCTACAGCGCCTGGCGCCACCCGCTGACCTGGACCGGAGGTGTGTGACGGATGGCGAGGATCGAGCTTCCGCTCCATGTGGTGCGGCGCGCCGCCGTCGCGGTCGCCGTTGCGGTCGCGCTGGTCGCCGGCGGCCTCTACGGCTGCGACCGCTACCGCGACGGGCAGGCCCGCTGCGCCGACGGCGTGGTCGAGCGGGACGGCGAGTGCGTCGGGGTGACCGACGGGGCCTACACCTTCGCCCCGCACCTGGCGGACGTCACCGCGAAGATCCGCGAGGAGAACGCGCTGGTCGAGAAGGAGAAGGGCGACCAGCCCTACGTCAGCGTCGCCTACCTCACCTCCTTCACCCTCACCGACGACGACAGCAACTCCGAGGACTCCGTGCGGCACGAGCTGGAGGGCGCCTACCTCGCGCAGTACCGGCACAACCGCGGCGACCTGAACGCGACCCCGAAGATCCGGCTGCTGATCGCCAACAGCGGCAGCCGGTCGGCCCACTGGGAGCACACCGTCGGCGAGCTGGTGGCGTCGGCCGAGGGCCCGCAGCGGCTGGTCGCGGTCACCGGGCTCGGGCCGAGCACCTCGGAGAACGTGACCGCCCTGCGGACGCTGTCCGAGGCCGGTCTGGCGACCGTCGCCAGCACGATGACGGCGACGAGCATACGGAACATCCCCGGCTTCGTCCGGGCGGCGCCCACCAACGTCGACGAGGCGCGGGCGGCGGTGGCGTACCTGAAGCGGGAGAAGCGCTACGGCACGGCCGTCGTGGTGCAGGACGCCGCCAAGCGCAACCTGTACGCCTCCACGCTGGGCGCGGCGTTCACCGAGGCCTACCCCGACGCCCGCCACCGGCTGGTCCGCGAGACGCGGACCTTCGACTCCTCGGTGCCCGACGCCTGGCCGAACGAACTGCGCTTCATCCCCGGCGACCTGTGCGAGGCGAAGCCGCGGCTGGTCTACTTCGCCGGCCGAGGCCGGCACCTGACGCACTTCCTCGACGCGCTCGCCAACCGCCCGTGCCAGGAGCAGAAGTTCACGGTGATGGCCGGCGACGACACCACGAACCTGGAGCCGGACGAGCTCGCCGCGGCCGCCGCGAGCGGCGTCGAGATGCTCTACACCGGGCTCGCCCACACCGACATGTGGCAGCGGGACCCCTCGGCCGTCTCCGGCCCCTCCGCGCGGCACTTCCGCCCCGGTGGGCTGCTCGATCGCTGGTTCCCCGCCGACCCCCGGTACGACGGGCAGGACATCATGGCGCACGACGCCGTCCTGACCGCCGCGCAGGGCGTCCGGATGGCGTCGGGCTGGCGCAGCGAGGTCACCGGTCCGGCGGTGGGGCGGATGTTCCAGCAGATGGGCGGCGGCCAGCAGGTCCCCGGCGCGAGCGGCTTCCTGTCGTTCGGCGCGGACGGGAACCCGAAGGACAAGGCCGTGCCGATCATGAAGCTGACGCCCACGGGCCGCTCCGAGCTGATCGACGTCTCCGCGCCGGCCGGGCGGCCGGCGGGCGAGCGCTGAGCGGCGCGCGGGCTCAGCCGGCCGGGGTGCGGACCGGGTAGTGGTGCGCGCGCGGGGCGACGGCCGCGGCGTGGTCCTCGGCCCGCCAGCAGGCGAGGACGTCGGCCGACGGGGCGAACAGCGCGGTCGGCAGGGCGTCGGGGGCGTGCCACGCCCAGCGGGCGATCTTGTCCGGCTCGGTCACCCGGGGCTCCCCCGCCGCCCGCTCGGTGACGGCGGCGGCCGTCAGGCCGGGCACGCCGCCGCGGTCCGCGACGAGGACGGCGAGCACCCGGACGTCACCGGCCGAGGCCGTCAGGCCGGTCTCCTCGGCGAGTTCGCGCACGGCGGCCTGCTCGAAGCCCTCCCCCGCGTCGAGCTTGCCGCCGGGGAGTTCCCACCGGCCGTCGTGGCCGAGGCCGAGCAGGACGTGCCCGTCGGGGCGGACGACGACGAGGCCGACGCCGGCGAGGCTGTTGGGGGTGGGCCGGGCGCGTTCGGGACGTTCCTGGCGTTCGGAGGCGTGCATGGTCGAAGCCAACACCAGCGGGGCCGCCCGGAGCCAGTCCGGGCGGCCCCGGTGCTCGCGGGTGCTCAGACGGCGACGGGCTCGCGGGGAGCCGCGTCCGCCGCCGTGCGCTGCTCGACCAGCCGCTCGGCGAGGTAGCCGAAGACCAGGCCGAAGCCGGCCCACAGAGTGGCCTGCACGGCGAGCGAGGCGAGCCGGAACTGCCAGAGCAGGTTGGCGGGGAAGCCCACGGGCAGCGGCTCGTAGGACGGCAGGAACGCGTAGGCGAGGACCACCGCGAGCAGCAGTCCGCCGCCGGCGGCGAGGGTCGCGTTCCAGGCGCCGAGCCGGGGGGTGAGCCGCTTGCCGGCGAGGAACGCGCCGACGGTGAGCAGCAGGCTCAGGGCGACCATCAGGAAGAACAGCGCCGTGCGCTCGCCGACCGTGTCGGGGTCGCCGACGGCCGGCGGGGCGGGCGGGTACTTCAGGAACGGGATCACGTAGACCGCGACCAGGCCGGCGCCGGCGACCACGGCGGCGGTCGCCCGCGCGCCGAGCCGGCCGAGCCGGCCGAGGGCGGCTGCGAACGCGAGCGCGGCCGTGCCGCCGATCGCGATCCCGAAGACGAGGATGCCGGTGGCGAGGCCAACGGTGGACTGCTCGGTGCGGCTGACCAGTTCCTCGGCCGCATCGGCGCCGTGCGCCGCGCCGTGGGCGTGCGCGGCGGCGGCCTCCTCGACGGCGATCGAGGCGTCGATCCGCGGCTCGCCGAGGACGTAGGCCACCGCGAGGGCGAGCACGCCGGCGATCAGGCCGGCGACCATGCCGCGCACCAGCAGCGCGCGGACGGAGAGGGTGTTCATCTCGGGTTGTCCCCTGGGGTTCTGTGGCGTCGGGTCGTCAGTGGCAGGGGAAACCGAGGAGGTGACGGCCGTCGTGGACCCACTCGTGCACGCCCTCGCCGGCGAACAGCGAGGTGGCGCCCTGCTCCGCGCCGACGAAGTAGAGCAGGATCAGGGCGACGACGCCGAAGAAGACCGCCCACGGGGCTATCGCCTTCAGCGAGATGGGGGTGACCGCCGGTGCGGCGGGGGTGGTGGGCGCGGCGATGTGCGCCATGGCAGAACCTCCTGAGGGATCAACGCGTCCCGGTCGTGGTGCCGTGGACGAGGGCGGCGGGTCTGACTCGCCGCGCTCGGCCACCCTGGGGTGGCCGGCGCGGTCCGCAGTGGCGCGACCGTGCCGGGTTCTCACCGGACTTCCGTCACGCCCTCGTCATGTCCACGCGACCGTACCGCCTCGGTGGCGTCGCCGCTACGGCGCGAGGGCCCGTCGCGGCGGCTCCCGGTCCGCGTGATGTGCTGGGCGCGCGGGCCGCCGGGGGCCGCGGAGGAGGCGGGGATGACGGTACGGGTGATGTTGGTCTCACCCGCGGCCAGCGGGCCGGCGCGGGAGGCGCGGTTCGACGGCGGGGACGGGTCGGGGGACGGGCTCGACGCGCGGGGGGAGGCGCGGGCGCGGGCGGTGTCGGGGCTGCCGGCCGCGGACCTCGTGGTCCGCGGGCCGTCGGCGCGGGCGCTCGGAACGGCGCGGGCGCTCGGGGTGCGGGCCTCGCCCGAACCCGCCCTTGCCGACTGGGACATGGGGCGGTGGCGGGGGCTGCGGCTCGACGACGTGGCGTCGTCGGAGCCGGCGGCGGTGGCGGCGTGGCTGGGTGATCCCGCGGCCGCGCCGCACGGCGGGGAGTCGCTCGCCGCGCTCGTCGGACGGGCCGGCGGGTGGCTGGACGGGCTGCCCGCGGACGCCGGCCGGGTGCTCGCGGTCGCCGGCCCCGCACCGGTCCGGGCGGTGCTCACGCACGCGCTGGGCCTGCCCCTGGAGGCGTTCTGGCGGCTCGACGTCGCACCGCTGACGCTGACGCGGCTCAGCGGGCGGGCCGGACGGTGGAACCTGCGGGTCGGGGAGCCGTTGGGGGCGTCCTGAGCCGGTCCCGCATGATCACGGATACGACACGAACGGTCCGAAGTGGTGGCCGAACGCGCGGTGCGTGTCCCTATAGTTGCCGCAGCGTCGACCGGGGGTCGTGTCCGAATCCCCGGTGCGGCCGCCACTCCCCGGGCCGTCGGCGGGACCAGCCGTCGGCGGCCCGGTGTTCACCCTCACAGCGGCATCGTCCATACTGCGCGCGTGGAACAGCGCAGAGAAGAGAGCATCCCGCCCGTGAACACCGCAGCGAGCGACCCCGGCGCCGTCCCCGGACTGACTCCGGCCCCCCGGCGTGCGCCCGAGCCCGAACCGGCGCGGGAGCCGGCCGTCGAGACCGGTGCGGCGGTCGACGCGGAGCCCGACGCCGACGCGGAGGAGGCCGCCGTCGAGGACCGGGTCCCCGTCGCCGACGGCCCCGCCTTCGAGGCCTCGGACCGCCGCGCGGCCGTCGTCGCGGACGCGAGCGGGGTGCGGTTGCGCCTCGACGACCAGGAGGCGGAGTTCGGCTGGGACGAGATCGCGGCGGTCGAGTACGACACGCCCCGGTTCGGCCGACGCCTCTCCGTCGTCGTCCACCTCCCCAACCACCGCTGGTACCCCGGCGACGTCGAGGCCCCCTCCAAGACGGTCCTCTCCGACTGGACCACGTCCCTCGACAGCGTCCTCGACACCTACTTCCACGACTGACCGGACGCGTACGCCGACGACCGGGAACGCCCGGGGCGACCGGGCCTCCCGCGCCCTCTTGACGCACGGTCAGCCCATCCCCGAGCATCACACCGCACTCCGCACCTCGGACACCCCGTGCCACCCGCCCGGAGCGTCCCGCACATTCCGTACATCCCCCACACGGAATCCGGAGCCCACCGTGACCCACTCGGTCCTCAGACGTACCGCGACGACGGCGGCGGCCCTCGCCGGCCTCCTGCTCGCCACCCCCGGCGCGAGCGCCGCGCCCGCGCAGATCGCGGCCGCGCCGGACATACCCCTCGCGTCGGTGAAGGCGCACCTCACGCAGTTCCAGTCCATAGCGACCGCCAACGGCGGGAACCGGGCGCACGGCCGCCCCGGCTACCGCGCGTCGATCGACTACGTGAAGGGCAAGCTGGACGCGGCCGGCTACACCACGAGCCTGCAGACGTTCACGTACAACGGGGCGACGGGCTACAACCTGATCGCCGACTGGCCCGGCGGCGACCCTAACCAGGTGCTGATGGCCGGCGCACACCTGGACTCGACGACGTCGGGCCCGGGCATCAACGACAACGCCACGGGATCCGCGGCGGTACTCGAGACCGCGCTCGCGGTGTCCCGCGCCCAGCTGCAGCCCGACAAGCACCTGCGGTTCGGCTGGTGGGGCGCGGAGGAGCTGGGCCTGGTCGGCTCGAAGGCGTACGTGAACGGTCTGCCGTCGGCGGAGCGCGCGAAGTTCGCGGGGTACCTGAACTTCGACATGATCGGCTCGCCGAACCCGGGCTACTTCGTCTACGACGACGACCCCGCCATCGAGAAGACGTTCAAGGACTACTACGCCGGCCTCGGCGTCCCGACGGAGATCGAGACCGAGGGCGACGGCCGCTCGGACCACGCCTCGTTCAAGAACGTCGGGATACCGGTGGGCGGTCTGTTCACCGGGGCCAGCCGGACGAAGACCGCGGCGCAGGCGCAGAAGTGGGGCGGCACGTCGGGCCAGGCGTTCGACCGCTGCTACCACACGTCGTGCGACACGACGGCGAACATCAACGACACTGCGCTGGACCGCAACAGCGACGCGGTCGCGCACGCGATCTGGACGCTGTCCGCGGGCACGACCACCCCGCCGCCGGGCACCAGCTTCGAGAACACCGCGGACGTCGCCATCCCCGACAACGGCGCGGCCGTCAGCTCGCCCGTCACGGTGACGGGCCGGACGGGCAACGCCCCCTCGACGCTGAAGGTGGACGTGAACGTCGTCCACACCTACCGCGGTGACGTCGTCCTCGACCTCGTCGCCCCGGACGGCTCGGCCTACCGGCTGAAGAACTCCAGCAGCAGCGACTCGGCCGACAACATCGTGGCCACCTACACCGTGAACGCCTCCTCCGAGGTCGCGAACGGCACCTGGCGGCTGCGGGCGCAGGACGTCGCCGCGCAGGACACGGGCTACATCAACAGCGTCAGGCTGACGTTCTGACCCCTCCGCGCACCGCCGGAACCGGGGC
>NZ_JBHWZH010000089.1:0-25413 GCF_042728285.1 Streptomyces sp. NPDC060194
GCCGGGGGCCGTGCGGGAACGGTCAGCCGCGACCCGCGGCGACCGGGTCGCCGACGGGCGGCGCGGCGCCGTCGGTGGCGTCGGGCCGTGCCGCGGGGCGGCCCGGGAGCAGCAGGGCGACGACGAGCGCGCCGACCAGGGCGACCGCCGTGCCGCCGAGCGCGGTCAGGTGCATGGCGTGCAGGAAGGCGTCGTCGGCGTGGCGGGTGAGCGCCTCGCCCGCCGGGCCGAGCTTCTCCGCGATCGCGCGGGTGGCCTCGATGGACTCGCCCGCCGTGTGGCGCAGCGCCGGCGGGACCGCGTCGAGGTGGCCGGCGATCCCGTCGCGGTAGGAGGACGACAGCAGCGAGCCGAGCACGGCGACGCCGAGCGCCCCGCCGACCTGCCGGAAGGTGTTGCTGAGCGCGGAGCCGCTGCCCGCCTTCTCGCGCGG
The DNA here is from genome assembly GCF_042728285.1 of Streptomyces sp. NPDC060194. Taxonomy (NCBI): domain Bacteria; kingdom Bacillati; phylum Actinomycetota; class Actinomycetes; order Kitasatosporales; family Streptomycetaceae; genus Streptomyces; species Streptomyces sp. NPDC060194. Next base: position 434 of record NZ_JBHWZH010000089.1, read on the forward strand.
CAGGGCCTGCATGACGGCGACGGTGACCGGCGGCATGATCAGCGCCATCCCGGCGCCCTGCAGGAAGAACACGACCTCGATGAACCAGATCGGCGTGTCCGCCCCGTAGAGCGCGAACGCGGCGAGCCCCGCGGCGACCAGCAGCATGCCGGCCGTGCAGGTCACCCGGGCGCCCAGCCGCTCGACGACCTTGCCCGAGCGGGAGGAGATCAGCAGCTGCGCGACGGCCAGCGGCAGGAGCAGCAGGCCGGTCTGCAGCGGGGTGAAGCCGCGGACGCTCTGCATGTAGAAGACGGAGAAGAACGTGACGCCCATCAGCGCGAAGAAGACCAGCGCGACCGCGGCGATCGCCCCGGTGAAGGTCTTGTTGCGGAAGTGGTGCATGTCGATCGAGGGGTGGTCGACCCGCAGCTCCCACCAGACGAACGCACCCAGGATCGCGAGGCCGCCGAGGGCCGAGGCGAGGACCGTCGGGTCGGTGAAGTCGGCCAGCTCGCCGCCGCGGATGATGCCGTACACGAGCAGGACGAGGCCGGCGACCGAGAGCAGCACGCCGACCGGGTCGAGCCTGCCGGGGCGCGGGTCGCGGGACTCGGGGACGAGGACGAGCATCGCGACCAGCGCGACGATGACGACGGGGACGTTGATCAGGAAGACCGAGCCCCACCAGAAGTGGTCCAGGAGCACGCCGCCGGTGATCGGCCCGATCGCGATGGCCAGGCCCACGCCGCCCGCCCAGATACCGATGGCCTTGGGCTGCTCCTCGCGCTCGAAGACGTTCATCAGGACGGCGAGGGTGGCGGGCATCACGAACGCGGCGCCGAAGCCCATCACCGCCCGGAAGGCGATGAGCTCGCCGGGCGAGCCGGAGAACGCGGCGAGCGCGGAGCCCATGCCGAAGACGGCCATGCCGAAGAGCAGCACCCGCTTGCGGCCGAGCCGGTCGCCGAGCAGGCCGGAGGTGAACAGGAGGCCGGCGAAGACGAGCGTGTAGGCGTTGATCGCCCACTCCAGCTGGCCCTGGGTGGCGCCCAGGCCGACGGGCTCGGGGGTCGCGATGGTCTTGACCGCGACGTTCAGGATCGAGTTGTCGAGGACGACGATGAGCAGGCTGAGCATGAGCACGCCGAGGATGGCCCAGCGGCGGCGATGGATCTGGTCCGGGGATGACATGCGCTCCACGGTACGCGCTTTTCGATACGAGACCGTCTCGTATTGGAAAGTCTTTACCCGGCGGCACGGTCGCGCGCGGACGCCCGGCAGGACGGGACGTCGGCCCCCTTTCCCGTCCGTGCCGGGAGGTGCAACCATGGAGGTGGTCCGGGGACGCCGTCAGGGCGCCTCGAGATGACGAAGACGAACAGGAGTCGTTGCGATGACGACGCAACCCCTTCAGGCTGCCCCCGCGCTGTACGGCGGCAAGAGCAGCAGGCGCATCACCGTCCACGACATCGCCCGCGCCAAGGAGCGCGGCGAGAAGTGGCCCATGCTCACGGCGTACGACGCGATGACCGCGTCGGTCTTCGACGAGGCCGGCATCCCCGTCATGCTCGTCGGCGACTCGATGGGCAACTGCCACCTCGGCTACGAGACCACCGTGCCCGTCACCCTCGACGAGATGACCATGCTGTCGGCGGCCGTCGTACGCGGCACCGGCCGGGCGCTGATCGTCGGCGACCTGCCCTTCGGCTCGTACCAGGAGGGCCCGGTCCAGGCCCTGCGCAGCGCGACGCGGCTGGTCAAGGACGCGGGCGTCGGCGCGGTCAAGCTGGAGGGCGGGGAGCGCAGCAGCGAGCAGATCCGGCTGCTGGTCGAGGCCGGCATCCCCGTCATGGCGCACATCGGGCTGACCCCGCAGTCGGTCAACGCGATGGGCTACCGGGTCCAGGGCCGCGGCGAGGAGGCCCGGCACCGGCTGCTGCGGGACGCGAAGGCGGTGCAGGACGCGGGCGCGTTCGCCGTCGTCCTCGAACTCGTCCCGGCGGAGCTGGCCGAGGAGGTCACCCGCACGCTGGAGATCCCGACCGTCGGCATCGGCGCGGGCGCGGGCACGGACGCGCAGGTGCTCGTCTACACCGACATGGTCGGGCTGACGGGCGGCAAGGTGCCGCGCTTCACCAAGCAGTACGCGAACCTCCGGCAGACCCTCGGCGACGCGGCGAAGGCGTTCGCCGACGAGGTCGTCGGCGGGAGCTTCCCGGCCGAGGAGCACACCTTCCACTGAGCCGCGGCAGCGGCGCGCGACTCCGGTCGCACGCCGCTGACCTGCGGATACGAGCCACTGTGGCGCACCACCCGACAGCCCGCCGATACCCCCGTCGGCGGGCTGTCGGCCGATCCGACGGCGGCTGTCGGTGAGGTGTCGGCGGATTGTCGGTGCGCTGTCGGTGTCGGGTTGTCCACAGGCGAACAGTTGTCCACAGCTGTCGGCGGGCTGTCGGTGACCGCTGCCATCGTTCTCGGCATGAACCGAAGCGACATCACGCCGACCGGCGCGGTCGAGGTACGCGGCCTGGTCAAGCACTACGGCGACACGAAGGCGCTGGACGGCGTCGACCTCACCGTCCGCGAGGGCACCGTCCTCGGCGTCCTCGGCCCCAACGGGGCGGGCAAGACGACGCTGGTGCGCTGCCTGTCCACCCTGGTCGTCCCGGACGCCGGGACCGCGACCGTCGCGGGTCTGGACGTCGTGGCCCAGCCGCGGGCGACCCGCCGGGCCATAGGCCTCACCGGCCAGTACGCCTCCGTCGACGAGAAGCTGTCCGGCCGGGAGAACCTCTACATGATCGGCCGGCTGCTCGACCTGTCCCGGTCCGACGCCCGCCGGCGCGCGGACGCGATGCTGGAGCGCTTCTCCCTCACCGACGCCGCCAAGCGGCCCGCGTCCACCTACTCCGGCGGGATGCGCCGCCGGCTCGACCTGGCCGCGTCCATGATCGGGCAGCCCTCCGTCCTCTACCTGGACGAACCGACGACCGGCCTCGACCCGCGCACGCGCAACGAGGTGTGGAGCGAGGTCAAGCGGATGGTCGGCGAGGGCGTCACCGTCCTGCTCACCACCCAGTACATGGAGGAGGCCGAGCAGCTCGCGAACGAGCTGACGGTCATCGACCGGGGGAAGGTCGTCGCCGGCGGCCGGATCGACGAGCTGAAGGCGAAGGTCGGCGGGCGGATGCTCAAGATCCGGCCGATCGACGCGGACCTGCTGGCCGCGATGGCCGACACCGTCACCGGGGCGGGGCTCGACGGTCTCGGCGGCAGCACCGTCGCCGAGGGCAGGCTGCACGTGCCGATCCTCAGCGACGAGCAGCTCACCGCCGTCGTCGCCCTGCTCGCCGGGCGCGGTTTCGGGATCGCCGACATCGGCACCGACCTGCCCAGCCTCGACGAGGTGTTCCTCGCGATCACCGGCGACACGCCCCACCCGTCCGCCGACGCCCCGGCGTCCACGCCGTACGAGGAGGTCGCGGCATGAGCTCCGCCACCCTTGACACCCCGCCCATGCCGTCGACCAGCTCCTCCCGGCCGAACCGGCCCGGCGAGGACGAGGGCCCGATCGGGCCGCGCGCCACGCTGCGCCACATCGGGGCGCTGGTCCGCCGCAACCTGCTGTGGATCCGCCAGGACCCGGAGTCGATGTTCGACGTCGTCCTCATGCCGATCGTGTTCACGCTGCTGTTCGTGTTCGTCTTCGGCGGCGCGATCTCCGGCAACGGCAACCAGGACCAGTACGTGAACTACGTGGTCCCCGGGCTGATGGCGATGATGGGCATGAACATCGCGATGGGCGTCGGCACCGGGTTCAACCAGGACTTCCAGACCGGGGTGATGGACCGGTTCCGGTCGCTGCCGATCTCCCGGTCGTCGGTCCTGCTCGCCAAGATCATGGTCGAGATCGTCCGGATGCTGGTGGCGATCGCGATCCTGCTGAGCGTGGGCTCCGTGCTCGGACTGAGCATCAGCTCGGTGCCGGGGCTGTTCGCCGCGATCGGCCTCGCGCTGGTCTTCGGCTCGTCCATCATGTGGATCTTCCTGCTGATGGGCGTCACCATGAAGAACGCGCAGGCCATCCAGGGCATGGGGTTCCTGGTCCTGATGCCGCTGCAGTTCGGCTCGTCGATCTTCGCGCCGACGGACACCATGCCCGGCTGGCTCCAGGCCTTCACCGACTACAACCCGCTCTCCTCGCTCGCCGACGCGGCCCGCGGGCTGATCAACGGGGGGCCGGTCGCGCACGACGTGTGGGTGACGGTGGCGTGGTCGGCGGTGCTCACGGTGGTGATGGCGCCGGTCGCGATACGGAAGTTCACGACGAAGTCGTGACCGGGGTCAGCGCCACGACGAAGTCGTGACCAGGGGTACGCCCGCCAGGGCGGCGGCCTCGTCCAGGGAGAGGCGGCCGCCCCCGGCGTGGAGCGCGGCGAACGCCCGGTCGTCGCCGGGGAAGGCCGCCCGGACGTCCGCGACGCACCGGCGACGGATCTCCCCGTCGAAGCCGACCGGCTCATGGCCCTCGGGCAGGCGGGCGTCGCCCGCCCCGAGCAGCCGGACGGCGTCCTCCACCCGCCCGAGCGCGCTCAGGACGCGGGCCGTCCCGGTCAGCTGCTCGCCGATCACCTGCGGTGCGACCATCTCCATGAGCGGGTCCCGGGCCCGGGTCAGGGCGCCCCGGGAGTGCTCCAGCGCCTCCTCGTGGCACCCCTCCTCGTAGGCCACCCAGGACAGGAGGCCGAGGACGATCCCCTCGAAGATCGTCAGCACGCCGCCGCCGAAGCCCTCCATCAGCGTGGCCAGTTGCTCCCGGGCCTCCGCGTAGCGCCCGGTGCGGCCGTAGCGCTGGGCGAGGAACAGCCGGGCGGCCGGCCAGGCCTCCTGCGGTCCGTGCCGCTCCGACTCCAGGATCTTGCGCAGCACGGCCTCGCCCTCCTCGCCGCGGCCGGTCTCGATCAGGCTGCCGCCGAGCCGGACCCGCAGCAGCACGACCTGGCCCTCGGCGCCGAGCCGTTCGGCGTACCCGGTCGCGGCGGTGAAGTCCGCGATGGCCTGGTCGTAGTCCCCGGACCGCTCGGCCGCCTCACCCCGCGCGGAGAGCGCCTCGGCCACCCCCCAGGCGTCGCCGATCCGTTCGAACAGCCGCAGCGCCTCCGATGCGTCGGACCGCGCGGTGGGCAGCAGTTCCGCGCGGTTCGCGAGCAGGGCGGCGCGCTGCTGGTAGGCGGAGGCCAGCTCCCAGTCCCAGCCGAGCTCCCGGCTGGTGGCCACGCAGGCGTCGGCCAACTCCCGCAGCCGGCCGGGCGGACCGCTGATCATCACCGCGTAGAACCAGAGGAAACCCGGCGGCCGGCAGACCTGCGGCAGCCCCGGCCGGTAGGCGGCGGCGATCCGCTCCATCCGGGCCCGGGCCTCCTCGGTCGACCAGCTGAGCGGGTCGTGGTCCATGCCGGACAGCGCGATCAGGTGCACCCCTCGCCGGGCCTCGCGCAGCGCTTCGCCGGACAGCGGCGGCGGGCCGTCCGTGGCGCGGGCGAGCACCGGCTCGGCGGCGGGCTCCCCGGGCGCGAACGGGTCGGGGCCCAGCGCGCACGCGGCCCGCGACCAGTGCCGGGCCTCGGTGCGCAGGTCGCGGATCTGCCAGTACCAGGACAGGGCGTGCACCAGGACGAGCACCTCCTGCTCGTCCCCGGCCGCGACGGCGCGGCGCAGGGCCGTGCGCAGGTTCTCGTACTCCGTCTCCAGCGTCGCGATCGCGGCCGTCTGGCCCGGACCGCGCAGCAGCGCGTCCGTTTCGCGGGCGAGTTCGCGGTAGTACGTCAGGTGCGCGCGTTCGGCGGACGGGCGCTCGGCCGAGGCGTCGAGGCGCTCGGCGGCGTACTCGGCGACGGTCTCCAGGAGCCGGTAGCGCATGGCGCCGTCCTCGGCGGGGGCGGCGACCAGAAGCGACTTGTCGACAAGGGAACCCAGGACGTCGAGCGCGTCAAGGCCGAGGACCGCCTCCGCCGCCTCGACGCCGCAGCCGCGGGCGAACACCGACAGCTTGCGCAGGCCGGCCCGTTCGGGCGCGTCCAGCAGGTCCCACGACCAGTCGACGACCGCCCGCAGCGTCTGCTGGCGCGGCAGCGCGGTGCGGGAGCCGCCGGTGAGCAGGCGGAAGCGGTCGTCGAGCCGGTCCGCGATCTGCCGGGGCGTCAGCACGCGCAGCCGGGCGGCGGCGAGTTCGATCGCGAGCGGAAGTCCGTCCAGGCGGCGGCAGATCTCCCGGGCGGCCTCCGGGTCCTCGGCCGGGTCGAACCCGGGGCGGGCGGCGGCCGCGCGCTCGGCGAAGAGCCGGAGCGCCGGGTCCGCGGGCAGCGGTCCCACCGGCCGCACCCACTCCCCCGGCACGCCCAGTGGCTCGCGGCTCGTCGCCAGGACCGTGAGCTGCGGGCAGCGGGCGAGGAGCTGCTCGGCGAGGCGCGCGGCGGACTCCACGACGTGCTCACAGTTGTCGAGCAGCAGGAGCATCCGGCGGGGCGCGCAGTGCTCGACGAGTTGCTCGAGGGGGTCGCCCGCGCGGCGGTCCACCGCCCGCAGCTCCTCCGCGCCCGCGCCCCGCAGGACCGTCTCGCGGGCCCGTACGGCGGTCACGACGGCCTCGGTGACGTGCGCCGGGTCGTCCACCGGGGCGAGTTCCGCGAGCCAGACCCCGTCCGGCCAGCCGCCCTCGGCCGCGGCGGCCTCGGCGGCCTCCTGCGACAGCCGGGTCTTGCCGGCCCCGCCGGGGCCGAGCAGGGTGACCAGCCGGGCGCGGCCCAGATCGGCGCGGATGGCGTCGATGTCGGCCTCCCGCCCGACGAACGAGGTCAGCCGGCCGCGCAGATTCCCGACCGGCTGCGGCACCGGCCCGCGCCCGGCCCCGGCTCCCGGGGATACGGCCGCACCGGCCGCGAGGCCGCCGACGGATGGGAGGCCGGTTTCCGCCGCACGGTCCGGCACCGTGTCCGCCGAGACCGCCGGCCCCTGCGATCCCCCGGCCCCGCCCGCACGCGACACACGCCCGTCTGCCGTCGCCCGGCCGGGGGCGGCCCCCTGGGAGCCCTGCGCCCCGGCCGCACGGGCCGAGCGCCCGGTCGCCCTGGCAGGCTCGACCGGGCCGCCACGCCCGACATCCGAGCCTGCCCCGCCCGCCTCCGCCGACCGGACCGGTCCGCGCCCCGGCGACGGATCCGCCGAAGTAGCGTCCAGCAACTCCGCGTGCAGCGACCGCAGTTCCGCCCCCGGGTCCGCGCCCAGCTCCCCGGCGAGCGTACGGCGGACCGTCTCGTAAGCCGCCAGCGCCTCCGCGCCGCGGCCGGTGTCCCGCAGGGCCCGCAGCCGCAGGGCCTGCAGCGGCTCGTCCAAGGGGTGCGCCGCGGCGAGTGCGGCCAGCTCGGGCAGCGCCGCCTCCGCCTCGCCGAGCTCCAGGGCCGCCGCCCAGCGGGCGCGGCGCGCGTCGAGCAGGCGGTGCTCCAGAGCGGCCGCGTCGGCCTGCCGGTCGGGCAGGTCCGCGAGCGCGGGGTCCTGCCACAGCCCGAGCGCCTCGGCGAGCAGCTCGGCCGCCTCGCCCGCCTCCGCCGCCCTCGTCCCCTCCGCGACCAGCCGCTCGAACCGCAGCACGTCGACGTCGTCCGGCCGCACGTCCAGCCGGTACCCGCCGTCCTCCCGCAGCACCGCGTCCGCACCCAGCGCCCGCCGCGCCCGCGCGACGAGCGCCTGCACAGCGGCCGGCGCGTCCGCCGGCGCGTCCGCACCGGCCCCCCACACCTCGTCGACGAGCACCCCCACCGGCACCGTCCGCCCACCCCGCAACGCGAGCACCGTCACCAGCGCACGCAACCGGACCCCACCCAGAGCGACGGGAACGCCCTCGGCGTCGAAGGCCCGAGTGGTCCCGAGCAGGCGGTAGCGCATGCGGATCATTCTCCGGTGCGACGGGCACGGAACACCACCAGGGCCGCGTCACCGTGCGGAAGCGGGCACGGAAGCGGGGCGCGGAACCCTCCGCGGACGCGGGCCGTTCTCCCCGCACACACCTGTACGGTCGGCACCACCCGTACCCACCCGCGTCCCGGGGAGCCCCATGACCAGCACCGCCCACCGGAGCAACCGGGGCGAGCACCGCATCAGCGCCGTCTTCCTCGGGATCGTCGCCGTCATGGGGGTGACGGGGTGGGCGGTCTGGACGGGCTTCTCCGCGAGCACGGGGTTCGCCGTGTTCCTGTTCGTGACGTCCGCGTGGATCGTGTCGCTCTGCCTGCACGAGTACGCGCACGCGCGGACCGCGCTGCACGGCGGGGACATCACGGTGGGCGCGAAGGGCTATCTGACGCTGAACCCGTTGAAGTACACGCACGCGCTGCTCAGCATCGTGCTGCCCGTCCTGTTCGTGATCATGGGTGGGATCGGGCTGCCCGGCGGCGCGGTGTTCATCGAGCGGAACCGGATCCGGGGGCGCTGGAGGCACAGCCTGATCTCGGCGGCGGGGCCGCTGACGAACGTGCTGTTCGCGGTGGTGTGCACGGCGCCGTTCTGGCTGGACGCGCTGGACGGGGTGCCGCCGGCGTTCCGGTACGCGCTGGCGTTCCTCGCGCTGCTGCAGGTGACCGCGGCGATCCTGAACTTCGTGCCGGTCCCGGGGCTGGACGGGTACGGGGTGATCGAGCCGTGGCTGTCGGCGAAGGTGCGGGAGCAGGTCGCGCCGATCGCCCCGTTCGGGCTGATCCTCGTCTTCGGGCTGCTGTGGATCCCGGAGGTGAACCGGGTGTTCTTCGACGCGGTGGACGCGCTGCTGCGGGGACTCGGCGTCGGGGACGTGGAGACGTACTGCGGGCAGGACCTGTACCGGTTCTGGCAGGAGGCGAACCCGGGGTGCGCCGTCGACTGACCGGGCGGCGTCAGCCGCGGGAGGAGCGGGCCATCCGGTCGCGGCGGATGTAGTACCAGGCCATGTTCGACGACAGGCCCGCCATCAGCACCCACACGATGCCGATCAGGCTGCCCTGCCAGAAGGACACGACGGCCGCGGCCGCGGCGAGCACACAGACGACGACGGCGTAGAGGGCGAGGCGGGGCATGGGGGTCGGCTCCTGTCGGGGGCGGCGGCGTTCCCTGACAGTGTCCCCCATGCCCCGGTCCGTCCGGTGCGGAGGGCCGCACGGGACGGCGAAGGCCCGGACCGGACGGCGGAGACCCGGACCGGACCGCGGAGGACCGCAGGCCCGAACCGGACCGCGGAGGCCCGAACCGGACCGCGGAGGCCCGGATCAGACGTCGGTGACCCGCAGGCCCGCATGGGCCTTGTAGCGGCGGTTGACGGAGATCAGGTTCGCGACCAGCGACTCGACCTGGTGCGCGTTGCGGAGCCGCCCCGCGAAGACCCCCCGCATCCCGGCGATCCTCCCGGCCAGCGCCTGGACGATCTCGACGTCCGCGCGCTCCTCGCCGAGGACCATCACGTCGGTGTCGATCTCCTCCAGCGACTCGTCCTGGAGCAGGACGGCGGAGAGGTGGTGGAAGGCCGCGGCGACCCGCGAGTCCGGCAGCAGCGCGGCGGCCTGCTCGGCGGCGCTGCCCTCCTCCGGCTTGAGCGCGTAGGCGCCCTTCTTGTCGAAGCCCAGCGGGTTCACGCAGTCGACGACCAGCTTCCCGGCCAGCTCCGCGCGCAGCGACTCCAGCGTCTTGGCGTGGCCGTCCCACGGCACCGCCACGATCACCACGTCCGCGCGGCGCGCGCACTCGGCGTTGTCCGCGCCCTCGACGCCGTGGCCGATCTCCTCCGCGGCGGCCTGCGCGCGGTCGGCCGCGCGGGAGCCGATGATCACCTGCTGGCCGGCCCGGGCGAGCCGGTAGGCGAGGCCGCGGCCCTGCGGACCCGTCCCGCCGAGCACGCCGACGACGAGGCCGGAGACGTCGGGGAGGTCCCAGGGGTCCTTGGCCGGAGCCTTCTGCGGGGCGGCGGAGCTGTCTGTGGAAGTCATGGCCCGACCCTACTTCCCGGTACCGCCACCCGGCCGGGCGGCGGTGCGGAAGGATGCCGGGGCATGGACGCCGTACGGGTCGCGCTGCTGCGCGAGGTGCTCGCCGGGACCGAGTGGCTGGGCGCCACCCGCCGCTTCGCGGGCGCGCTGCGGGGGTCGGTCGTGCCGCACGGCGGCGGGCTGCTGCTCGTGGGCACGGAGGCCTACGAGCCGTGGCACCTGACCGCGCACCTCGTCGACGAGGCGGCGTGGTCGGGGACGCCGGAGCTGGCGCCGACGCTCGTGCGGCACGAGGTGCGGCCGGGTGACCCCGCGCAGCTCTCGACCGGGCTGGGGCGACTGGCCGCGGCGCGGCGGGGCGAGACGGTCCTCGTCGTCGCGCCGGACGAGCCGGGGGGCGGGCTGCTGGAGCGGGTGCACGACGCGCGGCGGTCGGGGGCGACGGTCTTCTCGCTCGACGCCGGCGGCTGCGCGGACCTGCACACGCTCGCGCACGACGTCCTGTCCGTCGACCCGTCGCGGGGCGTCGACCTCGACACCGTGCAGCACCTCGTCAGCGCGGCGACCGGCGAGAACACCGTCCCCGCGCCCCGCGGCCGCACCCTGCGCGACCGGCTGTCCCGGCTCGCCGACACCCTCACCCAGCCGCCGCCGGCCCGGTGGTGAGTCCGCGGAGGAACGCGGTTGCGCCGACGGCTCCCGCCGGATGAGCATGACCCCTCGTGACACCACTGCGCAGACTCCGCACGATCCTGCCCGACCTCTCCCCCCTCCGGTCCGCCCCGGACTTCCGGCTGCTGTGGATCCAGGGGCTGATCGTCAACTTCGGCTCCGGGATGGCGCTGGTCGCGCTGCCGCTGCAGATCGCCCACCTGACGGACTCGCCGCTCGCCGTCGGTGCGATGGGGGCGGTGGAGCTGGTGCCGCTGATCGTGTTCGGGCTGTACGGCGGGGCGCTCGCCGACTCGGTGGACCGGCGGAAGGTGATCCTGGCGACGGAGGCGGCGCTCGGGCTGCTCGCGCTGGTGCTCCTGGCCAACGCGCTGCTCGACGAGCCGCTGCTGTGGCCGCTGTACGTGGTCGCGGGCGGGGTGGCCGCGGTGGCCGGGCTGCAGCGGCCGGCGATGGACTCGCTGATGGCGCGGATCGTGCCGCACGACCAGCAGACGGCGGCCGCGGCGCTCAACGCGTTGCGCTGGCAGGTCGGGTCGGTGGCCGGCCCGACGGTGGCCGGTGTGGTGGTGGCGTACGCGGGGACGCCGGTGGCGTACGGCGTGACGGTGCTCGGGTTCGCCGTGTCGCTGGTGATGTGCCGGCGGCTGCGGCCCGCGCCGGCCGCGCACGACGCGGACCGGCCGTCGCTGCGGGGGATCGCGGAGGGGGCGCGGTACGCCTGGTCGCGGCCGGTGCTGCTGGGGACGTACGCGGTCGACCTGGTCGCGATGTGCTTCGCGTTCCCGCTGGCGATCTTCCCGTTCCTGGCTCGGGACCTCGGTGCGGAGTGGGCGCTCGGGCTGATGTACGCGGCGATCCCGGCGGGGTCGGTGCTGGTCAGTCTGACCAGCGGGTGGACGTCGCGGGTGCGGCGGCACGGGCTGCTCGTGGTGTGCGGGGCGGGGGTGTGGGGCCTGGCGATCGCGGCGGCGGGGGTGTTCCGGAACGTGTGGGCGGTGCTGGCGTGCCTCGTGGTGGCGGGGGCGGGGGACATGCTCAGCGGGCTCGGGCGGTCGACGATCTGGAACCAGACGGTGCCGGACGCGCTGCGGGGGCGGCTGGCCGGGCTCGAGTTGCTGTCCTACAGCGTGGGGCCGCAGTTGGGGCAGGTGCGGGCGGGGGCGGTCGCGGGGTGGTCGGGAACGCGGGCGGCGGTGGCGTCGGGCGGGGTGGTGTGTGTGGTGGGCGTCGCGCTGCTCGCGGCGGTGCTGCCGAAGTTGGTGACGTATGACGCGTCCACGGACGAGGACGCGAGGCGGCGGCGGGAGGCGGGTGAGGATTTCGCGCCTGCGGCGCGGTAATTTCCCCCCACCCGCCCCTTCTGCCGTATCGATCAGCAGCTCCGCTGCGTGGCCCTCGGCGGGCGCCGTTGCGCCTCGCGGCGCGGATTCGCGGCTCCGCCGCGCGTGCACGGGCTGCGCCCGCGGGCTGAAATTCTCGGCCTCCGTGCCCGCCCAGGCGAAGTTCTCGACTCCGCTCGGCGGCCGAACGGAGTTTTCGGAGCTTCGCCCGCCGGGCGAGTGGAGTTTCCGGAGCCCCACCTGCCGGACGTGCCCGAGCGGCCGCGTCTCAGCCGCGGCGCTCGTTCCAGTTCGGGTCCGTCTCCCACTCCTCGTTGCGTTCTGCCGCGCGTTCCATCGCGTGCTGGGCCTCCGTGGGGGTGGCGTAGGGGCCCATGCGGTCCTTGGCGGGGCATTCGGGGCCTTCTTCGACCTTCTTGTGCTGGAGGCAGTAGAACCACTCGCCGGGCTTGCCCGTCGCCTTGTCCCGGTTGAACAACGCCATTGCCGTCTCCGCTCTCATAGACTCGCCGGTATGTCTGGCCAGTCACTTCTCGTACCAGGGGAGCTCTCTCCCACCCGTCATGTACCCGGAAACATCCGGCGACCCGAGTATGTGGGCAAGCCCTCCCCCACTCCTTACACCGGACCGGAGGTGCAAACGCCGGAGACGGTGGAGGCGATGCGCCGGGCCGGGCGGATCGCCGCGCAGGCGATGGAGGAGGCGGCGAAGCACATCGCGCCGGGGGTGACGACGGACGAACTGGACCGGGTGGCGCACGAGTTCATGTGCGACCACGGCGCGTACCCGTCGACGCTGGGCTACCGGGGCTTCCCGAAGTCGCTGTGCACGTCGGTGAACGAGGTGATCTGCCACGGCATCCCGGACTCCACGGTGCTGCGGGACGGCGACATCGTGAACCTGGACGTGACGGCGTACGTCGGCGGGGTGCACGGCGACAACAACGCGACGTACCTCTGCGGGGACGTGGACGAGGAGTCGCGGCTGCTCGTGGAGCGGACGCGGGAGGCGCTGAACCGGGCCATCAAGGCGGTGCGGCCCGGCCGGCAGGTCAACGTCATCGGCCGGGTCATCGAGTCGTACGCCAAGCGGTTCGGCTACGGGGTGGTGCGGGACTTCACCGGCCACGGGATCAACAGCTCGTTCCACTCCGGGCTGATCATCCCGCACTACGACAGCCCGCAGGCGACCACGGTGATGCAGCCCGGGATGACGTTCACGATCGAGCCGATGCTGACGCTGGGCACCCACGAGTACGACCTGTGGGAGGACGGCTGGACGGTCGTCACGAAGGACCGGAAGCGGACGGCGCAGTTCGAGCACACGCTGGTGGTGACGGCGACCGGGGCGGACATCCTGACGCTCCCGTGACGGGAGGGCCTCCGGGGCGTAGGGTTTTACCGACAGGACGTCGGGAACACATTGACCGAGGCCGCCCGAGTCAGAGGATCCGGGGGACGGCCGCCCCCTGCCATCCGCCGGTGGCAGCAGCTCTCCCGTTCCCTTCCCTCACGGCCCCCGGAGGTCCGCCTTGGACGCCAGTACCGCCACACCCGCCGCTGCCACCCCGTTCTCGACGCTGATCCGCACCGCGTCCCACGAGCAGCACACCGAGGCCGAGAGCTCCACGTTCATGAGCGACCTGCTCGGCGGCTCGCTCGCCGTGGAGGCGTACGCGCGGTACACGGAGCAGCTGTGGTTCGTCTACCGGGCGCTCGAGGAGCCGGCGGCGGCGCTGGCCGGGGACCCGGTGGCCGGTCCGTTCGTGCAGCCGGAGCTGTTCCGGGTGCCGGAGATCGAGCGCGACCTGGCGCACCTGCGCGGCCCGGACTGGCGCGCGTCGGCGTCCGCGCTGCCGGCGACCGCCGCGTACGCCGCCCGGGTCGCCGAGTGCGCGGCCGCGTGGCCGGCCGGGTACGTCGCCCACCACTACACCCGCTACCTGGGGGACCTCTCCGGTGGCCAGATCATCCGCGGCAAGGCGGAGCAGACCTGGGGCTTCGCGCGGAAGGGCGACGGGGTCCGGTTCTACGTCTTCGAGCAGGTCGGCAACCCGGCGGCGTTCAAGCGGTCCTACCGCGAGCTGCTCGACCGGATCGCCGCGGACGACCTGGAGAAGCAGCGGATCATCGGCGAGTGCAAGCGCGCGTTCGACTTCAACGGGGCCGTGTTCCGCGAGCTGGGCGAGGAGTTCCCGCTCAGCGCGTGAGCCCCGGCCCGTGAGCCGTAGCGCGTGAGCCCCGGCCCGCGAGCCATGGCGCGTGAGCCTCAGCCGGAGGGCTCGGACGCCGGGGCGGACCCGTCGAGGGTGCGGCTCAGCACCACCCGCCCGCCGATCTCGATCAGGCCGTCGGGACCGGGCGCGGTGAGGATCTGGGAGCCGCGCCCCTGGCGGATGTTGAGGGCGCGGCCCAGTGCGTCCGTGAGCAGGATCGCGGCCGCGCCCGTCGCCTCGTCCTCGATGATCCCGTCCCCGCGGCGCGGGAATGCGCGCGCCCGCACCCGGCCCGCCGCCTCGTCCTCCCACGCCCACGCGTACAGCCAGCCCTCGCCGGGCGGCGGCGCGGGCAGCGCGTCGACCTCCGCGGCGGACCCGAACCGCCGCAGCTCACGCGGGGGCGCCCACTGCGCGCGGGCCTCGATCCACGAGAACTCGCCGTCCTGACGGGCCGTCACATAGCCTGCCCGCGTGCTGAGTTCGGGCACGTCGAGCAGCCAGGCCGCGCCGACGCAGGGGTGTCCCGCGAACGGCAGCCGTCCGCTGGGCGTGAAGATGTCGACGACGCCGCGCTCGGGATCGTCGACGAACACCGTCTCGCTGAACCCGAGCCGCGCCGCCAGCGCTCGACGGGACTCCGTGGTCGGGTACGGCCGGGCGTCGCGCACGACCCCGAGCGCGTTGCCTTGGCCGAGGCGCGGGTCGCAGAACACCCGCAGGACGTCGATCGTGCTCATCCGGGCATTGAAGCACGGGACGCGGCGGCTCCGGACGGGCCGGGCGCCCGCCGGCCGAGGTCCACGGCGTCGGACGCCCCGGCCGCGTCCGGCGCCGGCCCGTCGACGCCCTGACCCGCCTCGCGACCGGCGTGCCCGTGCGCCCCGCACCCCGATAGGGTCGGGACCGAACGGCAGGGCGCGGCACGGGAGTTCGAGCGGAGGAGCCGGTGGGCAGGGTGGGACGGCTGCGGGCGGTACGGGCGGCCGCCCTGTGCCTGACGGCGGCGGTGACGGCGGGCGGCTGCGTGACCGTCCACGGCGAGCGAGCGGTGGTCCCCGCGACGACCGAGGCCGAGGCGGCCGAGGCGCTGGCCGCGTTCACCGAGGCGTACAACGCGGCGGACCGCGCCTTCGACCCGGCGCTCGACGCCGGCCGGGTCACCGGGCCGCTCGGCGCGATCAACCAGGCCGGGCTCAGGGCGAAGCGGGCCGCGAGCCCGGGCGGCAACCCCCGCCACTCCCCGCTCGCGCTCACCGACGCGCGGTTCACCGTCCCCGCCCAGGCCGGCTGGCCCAAGTTCTTCCTCGCCGACACCGACAGCAACCGCGACCGGGACGGCGACCCGCGCCTGGACAACCGGTGGCTGCTCGTCTTCACCCGGGGCGGCGCCGACCAGCTGTGGGAGGTGACGTACCTCGCCGTGCTCACCCCGGACGAGGTACCGGCCTTCCGCACCTCCAGCGGCCGCGCCGAGCCCGTCGCCCCCGACGGCGGGGGCCTCGCCGCCAGGCCGGCGTCGCTGAGCGAGCGGTACGCGGCCTATCTGCGCGACGGCCGGGGCCCGTTCGCCACCGGGAGCCACACATCGGAGTGGCGCGCGCTGCGCGAGCGGACCGCCCGGCGGCCCGGCCGCACCACCCAGTACGCCGACCAGCCGCTCACCGACGCCTCCTACGCCCCGCTGGGGCTGCGCACCGAGGACGGCGGGGCCCTGGTGTTCTTCAGCAGCCGCCACTACGAGAAGCAGACGGCCGCGCCCGGCGTCCCGCTGCGGATCCAGCCCGAGGTGCGGTCGCTGCTGACCGGCGGGGCGGCGAGGACGTCGGTCACCCTGGAGCAGGTCTCCGGCCAGGCGGCCCTGGTGCCGCCGGCCGGCGGCGGCCCGGTCGACGTCGTCGCCCGCCTGCAGGGGCTGACGGGCGCACGGGGCGGCTGACAGGCCCCGAGGAGGTGTGCGCCCCTAGCGTCCGACGGGCCAGGCGTGCGGTGCGTAGTCCGCGGCCGCCGCGTCGTCGCCGCCCGCGTACTCCGCGCACGCCTCGGTGAGGATCTCCAGCAGGCTCAGCGGGTCCGGCAGCGGGTGCTCCGGGCCGCGCAGCCAGCTCACGTGCTCCTCGCCGGGGAGGACGGCCGGCGGCACGAGCACGTAGGAGCCCCGGCAGTGCCAGCGCAGGCCCGGGTGCTCGTCCATGGTCTCGGGATGGCAGTCCAGCTCGCACGGCCACCACTCGTCCTCCTCCTCCGGCGTCCCGCGGGTCGCCGTGAAGAAGAGCAGCCGGTCAGGACCGGACTCGGCCACCGGGCCGACGTCGATGCCCGCCTCGACCAGCCGCTCCAGCGCGCTCAGCCCGGCCTCGCGCGGCACGTCGAGCACGTCGTGGACGAGACCGGTCGCCGTGACGAAGTTCGCCAGCGGCTGGTGGCGCGCCCAGCGCTCGACCTGCGCGCGGTCCGTCGTGGCCTGCGTCTGCCAGGCGAACGACACCGGGTGCCGGGCGGGCGTGGGGCAGCCGACGCGGTCGCACGAACATCGGTAGCCGAGCGGGTGCGCGGCGGGTGACAACGGCAGCCCGGCGTCCGCGGCGGCGAGCAGCAGCCGCTCGCGCGCGGCCCCGTCCGGTTCCGCTTCCGCGCTCCCCGGTCGTCGGCGCAGCCACTGCTGAAGCCTGCTCGTCCGACCCGACCGGCGATCGTTCTCCGCGCCCATTGATCCCCTTAACCACGCTCCGATCGCTCCATGGTGCCACCATCCGACGCGCCCGGTGGCCGCAGTCCCCATCCCGGGGCCCCCGGGTGACCGGCCTCACCCCGCCCGGCCGCCGCCCCCGATGCCGCGCAGCGCGTACTCCACGACCCGGTCCGCGTACGCGTGCGTCAGCGGCAGCGTCCGCAGCAGCCACCGGTGCGCGAGCGGTCCCACCAGCAGTTCCAGCGCGATCCGCGGGTCGATGTCGTCGGGCACGTCCCCCCTCGCCTGCGCCTTCCGCAACCGGTCCACGTACAGCTGCAGGCTCGGTTCGAGCAGCCTCGCCACGAACTCCGCGCCAAGGACCGGGTTCACCACCCCCTCCGCCGCGAGCGCCCGCGCCGGCAGGTCGTACGCCGGACTGTTCATCTCGTCCACCGTCGCCCGCAGGACCTCCTTGAGATCCGCCTCCAGATCCCCGGTGTCCGGCAGCTCGTACGCCCCCTCCCCCGCGGCCTGCTCGCCGAGGTCGATGAACGCCTCCATCAGCACGGCCCCCTTCGACGGCCACCACCGATAGATCGTCTGCTTCCCCACCCCCGCCCGCGCCGCGATCCCCTCGATCGTCGTCCGCGCGTACCCGACCTCCCCGATGAGCTCCAACGCGGCGGCGTAGATGGCCCGCCGCGACCGGTCACTGCGGCGGGAGGCGTCAGGGGCGTTCTTGGTCGGCATGCCGCGAATCTAACACCCCGAAGAGACGCACCGTCTCGCGTACGCCGAGGGGCCTGCTCCTTCAGCCCGGCGCGGCACGCGCTTCTCGCCCGGCGCGGCGAAAAAATCAGCCCGGCCGGCGTTTGAGGCCACGCGGCCGCAGGCCGTGTACGCGGCGAAGCCGCAAAGCCGCCCGGCGAGGGATTCGGGAAGGGGCGGGGTGGGGAATCACCCGGCCGGAGGCCAGACGTCGCCCCACTCGGCGTCGCGTGCGTCGCGGTAGCGGTCGCCGTGCCGCTTGGTGACCGTCTCCGACCGCAGCCCGTCCTCCCCGCACAGGTCGAGCAGCACCTGCCCCTTGCGGATCCGCGGGTGCCGCACCACCCGCGCCCCCTCCCGCTCGACGGCGACATCCCGCACCGCGGCGACGTAGGCGAACTTCTCGTCCTCGTAGGCCAGCGCACCCCCCTTCACCTGCCGGTGCAGCGACGACCGGCTCACCCGCGCCGCGAAGTGGCACCAGTCGGACCCCGGCACGATCGGGCACGACGAACTGTGCGGACAGGGCGCCGCCACGACGAACCCGGAGGACACCAGCACGTCCCGCGCGGACAGCATCCGCTCGTACCCCGCCGGCGTCCCCGGCTCCACGATCACCACGGCCCGCCCGGCACGGGCCGCCTCCGCGACGACCGCGTCCCGCGCCGCGGGCGTCAGCTCGTTCAGCACGTACGAGACGGTCACCAGGTCCGCGTCCGGCAGCGCCATCCCCGCCCCGATGACCCCGCGCCGCCACGTGACGTCCGCGAGGACGCCGTCCGCGAGCTCCCGCCCCAGCCCGAGCGCCGCCTCCGCCCAGTCGAGGACGACCGTCCCGCGCGCCGCGTCCCACACGTCCCGCGCCGCCCAGGTCGCCGCGCCCGTCCCCCCGCCGACGTCGACGTGGCTGCCGGGCGTGAACCCGGGCACCGCGTCGGCGAGCGCGGCCAGCGCGGCCCGGACGGCCTCGAAGGTCGCGGGCATCCGGTAGGCCGCGTACGCGGCGACGTCGGAGCGGTCGCGCAGCACGGGCGCGTCGGTGCCGGGCGTGCCCCGGTAGCTGGCGATGAGCCGCTCGACCGCGGCGGCGGCCTGCTTCGGCGGCAGCCCGTCGAGGAGCCCGGCGAGCGAGGAGCGGAGGGTGTCGGAGAGGGGGGCGTTCACCCCGGAATCCTACGTTCGCCCCGCCGCCCGTCCCGCCGCCGGGACGCTCAGCCGGCCTGCCCGGCGCGGACCCCGGCCCGCCGCCACGGCCGGCACAGACCGGCGTAGCAGCCCACGGCGATCAGCGCGCAGCCGAGCTGCACGACGGCCATCGGCACCGCGGTCTCCTCCCCCGCGATCCCGACCAGCGGGGAGGCGACGGCCCCGACGAGGAACGACGAGGTGCCGAGCAGCGCGGACGCGGACCCGGCGGCGTGCGGAGTCCGCATCAGCGCCTGGGTGTTGGCGTTCGGCAGGGTGAGGCCCATCGACGACATCAGCACGAACAGGCCCGCGGCGACGGGCACGAGCCCGACCTCGCCGAACACCCCGCTCGTCATCAGCAGCAGCGCGGTGGCCGCGAGGGTGATCAGGCCGAGTCCGACCCCGAGCACGGTGTCGAGACTGACCCGGCCGACGAGCAGCCGGCCGTTGATCTGCCCGGCCGCGATCAGGCCGACCGAGTTGATCCCGAAGAGCAGCGAGAACGTCTGCGGCGAGGCCCCGTACAGGTCCTGCACGACGAAGGGCGAGGCGCTGATGTAGGCGAAGAGCGCGGCGAACGCGAAGCCGCCGGCGAAGGTGTAGCCGGCGAAGACCCGGTCGGCGAGCAGCCCGCGCATGGTGCGCAGCGCGTGCGCCACCCCGCCCGGGTGCCGCAGCTCGGCCGGCAGGGTCTCGCCGAGGAACCGCCAGACGACCAGCGTGAGCAGCACACCGATGCCGGTGAGGACGACGAACACCCCCCGCCAGTCGGTCACCTGGAGGATCTGACCGCCGATGAGCGGCGCGACGACGGGCGCGACCCCGGAGATCAGCATCAGGGTGGAGAAGAACCGCGCCATCTCGTCACCGTCGTACAGGTCGCGCACGACCGCGCGGGCGATGACGATGCCGGCCGACCCGGCGAGTCCCTGCACCAGCCGGAAGCCGATGAGGAGTTCGGCGCTGGGCGCGAAGGCGCAGACGGCGGTGGCGAGGACGTAGAGCACCATCCCGGCGAGCAGCGGGCGCCTGCGCCCCCAGCGGTCGCTCATCGGGCCGACGACGAGCTGGCCGAGCGCCATCCCGGCCAGGCACGCGGTGAGGGTGAGCTGGATCGTCGCGGCGGGCGCGGAGAGCGCGTCGGTCACCTGCGGCAGCGCCGGCAGGTACATGTCCATGGACAGCGGCGGCAGCGCGGTCAGCCCGCCGAGGACGAGGGTGACGAGGAGACCGGCGCGGCGCTGTGCGGCGAGCGCGGGGGCGGCGGGCGGGGCGGCGGGGGTCTTCGTCATGTGGTCGCGGGTGGACGGGGGGCCGCTGTCCGGCATTCGGGTTCGCTCCATGAGTTGTCGTCGGCGTCCCTATGCTCTCAGGCGTCAACACATGGTCAACACGGTTTTGGGGCGGGCATGAGCGAGATCACCGGCACACGCGGCACGACGGCGGGCGACGGCGGGGCCGCGCCCGCACGGCCGGTCCGCTGGGGCGTGCTGGCCACCGGCGGGATCGCCGCGACCTTCGCCACCGACCTGCGGGCGCTGTCGGACGCCGAGATCGTCGCCGTCGCCTCCCGCTCCACGGCCTCCGCCGAGCGCTTCGCGGCCCGCTTCGACATCCCGCGCGCCCACGGCAGCTGGGCGGACCTGGCCGCCGACCCGGACGTGGACGTCGTCTACGTCGCCACCCCGCACGCCGCGCACCGGGCGGCGGCCGGGCTGTGCCTGGAGGCCGGCCGGCCGGTCCTGGTCGAGAAGGCGTTCACGCTCAACGCCGCCGAGGCGGGCGAGCTGGTGGCGCTCGCCCGCTCGCGCGGGCTGTTCCTGATGGAGGCGATGTGGACGTACTGCGACCCGCTGGTGCGGCGGCTGGTGGAGCTGGTGCGCGGCGGGGCGATCGGCGAGGTCCTCTCGGTGCAGGCCGACTTCGGGATCGCGGTGCCCTACGACCCGGCGCACCGTCTGTACGACCCGGCGCAGGGCGGGGGCGCGCTGCTCGACCTGGGCGTGTACCCGGTGGCCTTCGCCCAGCTGCTGCTCGGCGAGCCGTCGGAGGTCGCGGCGAGAGCGGTGCTCTCGAAGGAGGGCGTCGATCTCCACACGGGGATCCTGCTCTCCTACGAGAGCGGTGCTCACGCCTCGTTGCAGTGCTCCGTGACCTCGGCGACCGCCACCACTGCGACGATCACCGGCACCAAGGGCCGCATCGACGTGCCCGCCGGCTTCTTCGCCCCCGAGCGCTTCGTCCTGCACCGCGCCGGCGCCTCCGAGGAGTTCACCGCCGAAGGGCCGCGCGGCGGGCTGGCCTTCGAGGCCGCCGAGGTCATGCGCTGCCTGCGCGCCGGCGCCACCGAGTCCCCGCTCGTCCCGCTCGACGGCACCCTCGCCGTCATGCGCACCCTGGACGCCGTGCGCGAGCGGATCGGGGTGCGCTACCCCGGCGAG
Organism: Streptomyces sp. NPDC060194; assembly: GCF_042728285.1. NCBI lineage: Bacteria > Bacillati > Actinomycetota > Actinomycetes > Kitasatosporales > Streptomycetaceae > Streptomyces > Streptomyces sp. NPDC060194. The sequence continues at coordinate 21,728 of NZ_JBHWZH010000089.1, forward strand.
TGACCCCCGCCGCACGGGTCCGTCGGGCGGCACCCGCCCGACGGACCCGGTCACCACGGCCGGCTCCCCGTCACGCCGGGCGCAGCCCGTGGTCCCCCACCGCGGTGACGAAGGACGCGGCGGTGGAGATCCCGGACCCCGGCGTCGTCACCACCGGCACCACCCGGTAGTCGGCCCGCGCCTGCTGCGCGCCCAGGGTGACGGTGACGTACCCCCGGCGGCCGTCGTAGAACTTCAGGTGCGGGTTTGCCCGGGTGTAGGTGTCCCAGGTGGCGGGCCGCTCCGCGCCGTCCCGGCCGCTGCTGATCGAGGTGGTGGCGATCTCCGTGCCCACGGTCCGCGAGTCCGGGTCGGCGAAGTCACGCTTGATGTCGAACCCGTAGGCGACGTGCACGTCCCCGGTCAGCACCATCAGGTTCTCCACCCCGGCCGACTCCGCGCCGGCGAGCAGCCGCTCGCGCGAGGCGGGGTAGCCGTCCCAGGCGTCCATGCTGAGCTTCGCGACCGGGTTGAGGTCCAGCCGCCGCTCGGAGAACGTGACCTGCTGCGGGACCACGTTCCAGGTCGTCGTGGACGCCCGCCAGCCGTCGATCAGCCAGCGCTCCTGCTCGGCCCCCGTCATCGTGCGCGTCGGGTCCTCGCTCTCCGGCCCGGGGACGTGCGCGGTGTCGCCGTAGGCCTGGTCCGAGCGGTACTGGCGGGTGTCGAGGATGTCGAACTGGGCGAGCCGGCCGAACCGCAGCCGCCGGTAGAGCCTCATGTCCGGGCCGGACGGCAGCTGCGGGCGGCGCAGCGGCTGGTTCTCCCAGTACGCCCGGTACGCCGCGGCCCGCCGCAGCAGGAACTCCTCCGGGGGCACGTCGTTCTCGGGGGTCCCGTCGGCGTAGTTGTTCTCGGTCTCGTGGTCGTCCCAGGTGACGACGAACGGGTGCGCGGCGTGCGCGGCCCGCAGGTCGGGGTCCGACTTGTAGAGCCCGTACCGCAGCCGGTAGTCCTCCAGCGTGATCGTCTCGCGGTTGAAGTGCGCGGGCAGCCGCCGGTCGGTGTAGTTCCGCTGCCCGCCCACCGCGGTGACCGCGTACTCGTAGAGATAGTCGCCGAGGTGGAAGACGACGTCCACGTCCTCCTGCGCGAGGTGCCCGAAGGCCGTGTAGTACCCGTCGTGGAACGCCTGGCAGGAGACGGCCGCCAGTCGCAGTTCGGAGGTGCGCGCGTTGCGTGCGGGCGCGGTCCGCGTCCGGCCCGTCGGGCTGATCCAACTCCCGGCGCGGAAGCGGTAGTAGTAGACGCGGTCGGTGTCCAGGCCGTCGACCTCGACGTGCACGCTGTGGTGGAACTCCGGGTGCGCCGGCTCGGTGCCGCGCCGGACGATCCGCGTGAAGCGCTCGTCGTGGGCGACCTCCCAGCGCACGTTCACCCGCGCCCTCGGCAGCCCGCTGTCGGCCTCGAAGGGTCTGGGCGCGAGTCTGGTCCACAGGAGCACGGAGGTGGGCAGCGGGTCTCCGGAGGCGACGCCCAGGGTGAAGGGGTCGTCGGCGATCCGGCGGGGGTCGAGCTCGGCGGCCTGGGCGGCGCCCGCCCCCGGCAGGTTCGTGGCGAAGGCGAGCGCGGCGGCAGCGCCCGTGACGGTCAGGAAGCGACGGCGGCGCAACAGCTGTGCGGCGGCCCGGACTTGGCTTGCCTCGTGCGTCTGATCGGTCATACCGCGATTGCAGTGGCTCCAGGCATCGGCCGTTTCTCGTGTACACAACAACCACATGACGGACGGGTGACCATCCGCCCGCCCGGCCGTGCCTACGCTACGGCCCCATGAACCAGGACACCGGAACCCCCACGGCCCCGCGGGTCGCCCTCGTCACCGGCGCCGGCTCGGGCATCGGCCGCGCGGTCGCCCAGGAGCTCGCCCGCACCGGCTGGTCGCTCGTCCTCGCCGGCCGCCGCGCCGCACCGCTCGACGAGACGGCCGCCACCCTCGCCGCGGACTGCCTGACGGTCACCGCCGACGTGAGCGACCCCGCCCGCGTCGACGCCCTGTTCGCCGCCGCCGACGACCGCTTCGGCCGCCTGGACCTGCTGTTCAACAACGCCGGCAGCTTCGGCCCGCGCGGCGTCCCGGTCGAGGACCTGCCCTACGACGCCTGGCGGTCCGTCGTCGACGTCAACCTCACCGGCTCCTTCCTCTGCGCCCAGGCAGCCTTCCGCCGCATGAAGGACCAGCGCCCGCAGGGCGGCCGGATCATCAACAACGGCTCGATCTCCGCCCACTCCCCCCGCCCGCACTCCATCGCCTACACGGCGACCAAGCACGCCGTCACCGGCCTGACGAAGTCCCTCTCCCTCGACGGCCGCCCCTACGGCATCGCCTGCGGCCAGATCGACGTCGGCAACGCCGCCACCGACATGACCGCCGACTTCGCCGAGCCCGTCATGGACGTCCACGACGTCGCCCGCACGGTCCGGCACATGGCCGAACTGCCGCCCGGCGCGAACGTCCAGTTCGCCACCGTCATGGCGACGAACATGCCCTACGTGGGGCGGGGTTGAGCGGCGCCGCGGGTTGCGGGTCCAACGGGTCGAGGACTGCGCCGCGGCGCTCGGCTCAGGGCGCGGAGAGCACCAGGCGGCGCGCGAAGTTGCGATAGCCGACGTGCTCGAAGGCCCGGGCCATGGGCACGTTGGCGAGGTCGGTGTCCGCCCGGACCGTCTCCGCGCCGGCCTCCTCGGCGAGGACGCGGGTGATCTCGGCGAGTATCCCGGTCACGTGCCCCCGCCCACGGGCCGCCGGCAGCACCCCGAGGTAGCCGACCACCGGGAAGCCGGGGTTGCGGGACGGGAGGCCGAACCCGACGACCTCGCCGGTGGCCGCGTCCTCCGCGACGCGCCACCAGTCGCGCTCGCCGAGCATGTCGTCCCGGTAGAAGGCCACGTCCGCCCGCGCGTACGCCTCGGCGCCCAGCTCCTCCGCCTCCTGGAGCGAACCGGCGTCGAGCGACCCGTCGAGGACCTGCCGGAACAGGTCGACGAACACCTCGTCGTCCGTCTCGGGCCGGAACCGCAGCCGTGGCGACGCGGCCGGCAGACCGGCATCCGCCGTCCACTCGTACCGGAGCCGCTCCAGCTCGGCGGTGAGACCGACCCGTTCGGCGGCCTCCCTGCGCCAGCCCAGCTCGGCCCCGACCTCGGGCCGGTCCCGCCAGTCGCCCGGCAGGAAGATGTGGAACGCCGGCGGCGACTTCTGCCCCGCCTTCGCGAAGGCGTCGTGCGCCGTCCTCAACAACTCGGCGGCCACGGCGACCCGTTGCTCGCCCACCCCGACCGAGTCCGCGACGAACACCCCGTCCAGCGCGCCCGGCTCCTGCGCCGCGGAAGGCCCCCACCACACGGCGACGGCGACCACCCGGCCGTCGTCCTCCTCCGCGAGCCAGGTCCACTCGGGACGGTACTCCCCCGTGGCGAGCTTCGCGCGGTAGTTCGCGGGGGACATGGCGGGACTGACGGGGTCGGTCACGATCAGGGGCAGGAACACGTCGAGTTCGGACTCGACGGCGGGACGCAGGAGCACGGGGCCTCCGGTGTGTCGGATCGGCCGCCAGGCTAGGCCGCGCATCACGGGGCCGCCATCTGTTTTCGAACGCGGAAATGCCTCAACCCCCGCCCAGTGGGCGGGGGTTGAGGCTAAATGGAGT